>CAZERB010000038.1:0-8173 GCA_964514645.1 uncultured Anaerolineales bacterium | reverse complement strand
GAGGAGGGGGTGGTGGCGGTGATGGTGGTCGTCGGCTGGCGGGTGATGACCACCAGGACAGTCATGACTATACAGGCCTCTTAATTTAACAAAATTTCAATATGGAATTGACTTGTTGAGAAAAATGGCTTAAAATTTTAATAAGCAGAAGGGGTACAGCAGCAGCCGTTGTTTGGAGATGCTCCCATGTCACTAGAAGTCGAAGAGAGTCAAATCTCTTGAGTTGGCGACGAGCAAGCACCAGTACAGAAAGGGGATTGACAACCCCTGAAATATGAGGCATACTCTTAGAGCCGTTTGTCCGGCAGGATGTCACTGCGTGCAGGAAAGACGATTTCGATTGCACAGCTACAGCATATCGATAGTATTCGTTTTGAAGGGAGCATATGATGAGGTCACCGAGAACTGATCAGGAGGGTTCTGCAGAAATGAAGGGAGACATAGTCATACAGAGACCATTGGAGTGGTATATTCCCGAGGGCCTGGACGTGATATGGGCCAACAACGCTATTGTACAGCATCAGGAAGAGGACTTTCTCCTAACCTTCTTTCAAGTGGCTTCTCCCATTCTCCTACCGCCGCCCTCAAGAGAAGAGATGGAAGCAATCAAGACCGTGCGAGCAACTGCGGTCGCTAGAATCGCTATGTCCCCAATCCAGATGGAGAGGTTGATTAGTGTACTGCAAGACAACTTTGCCAAGTGGAAGATGAAAGAGAAGAAGTAGAGAGGAGAATAGACAATGGTGCAGGAGAATCTACGCCTGGCAACCAGGCTAACTCAGAATGCAACGGGGAACCTAGCTGAGGTGATCGGACTTCTAGGGCGAGACACGTTTCATTTCACCAGCGGAGCCCCAGTCTATACTACTCTTCAGATAATTCCCGCTGCAGTGCTTTGGGAGAAGGCTATCGAGCGCGAAGGTGCCCCGATTGAACAGGACGAGATTGAATGGCTTCATGCCCATCCTGAGGTATGGACCCAATATGCTGGTCAATGGGTAGCTCTCACGACGGATGGAATCTGTGCAGCGGCACATGACGCGGAGACTGTCTTCGAGCGAGCGGACGAATGCGGCGTACAAGACCCCATAGTGTTCAAGATACCAGCCAGCGAGGCTCCGAAGTTCTATGCCAACGATTGACTTTCCAATTGTCAGACCATATGTGGGCAGGCCACCGAATGCGGACCCAATGGTTGCGGTAAGACTGATTCGTATAGATGAACCAGAAAGGAATGTCCGTGCGCTTGCCCTGGTGGACTCTGGCGCGGATCATTGTCTCTTTCAAAGACGCCTTGGGGAGCATTTGGGATTGAAGTTGGATGATCTTCCTGTGATTGACGGCCGAACTGCAGCTGGCCCGGTAGAGATACCCGTTTGTTGCCTAAAGGTAGAGCTATTGCATCAAGTATTCGAGTGCCAAGTGGGCTTCCTGGATGAGGAAAAACTGCAACACAACCTTCTGGGGCGCCAGGGTATCTTCGACCAAATTCAGCTTGCATTTCGAGAGAGTCGCTTAGAATTCTACTTTAGGTGGGAGCCGTAGTTGCCACCGGGGGAGTACTCGGTACGAGGCTCCCACCGGGTGAAAAGGTGATTTGCGATAGTAGCCCCTTCCATCCTCACTACCGGCAGGGGCTTTTAACGTCCTTATGGGACTTCCCGCCCTGTCCCTTGACGCGGGCCGCTATTGACACTCCGAAAGTTCAATGCTATCCTTCCTCGAGGGGGAGGGGCAAATCCGCTTGAACCCAGGTAGCCTCCCCTTGTCCTTGAGAGGAGGTAGGTATGGATTTCACATTAAGCAAGGAACACCAACTCCTTCAGCGGGCGGTGAGGGAGTTCGCAGAGGCGGAGATTCTCCCTTTTAGCGCGGAGATAGAGGAGAAGGAGGAGATACCTCGAGATCTGATCAAGAAGATGGCCGATTTTGGCCTCTTTGGCGTCCCCTTTCCCCAGGAGTACGGGGGCGCTGGGGCCAGGGAGATGGGCTACTGCCTCATGATGGAGGAGATAGGGAAGGTCTCTACCTCCGTGGCGGCCCTCCTGGGGGCTCATATCGGTATCGGGAGTATGGCCATATACCTCGACGGGACGGAGGAACAGAAGAGGAGATACCTTTACCCTCTGGCTAAGGGGGAGAAGATCGCCGCTTTCGCCCTCACGGAGTCGGGAGCCGGTTCTGATGCAGCCTCCATCCAGTTGTCTGCTGTGCGCGACGGGGGTCACTTTGTTCTTAATGGCAGTAAGATCTGGATCACCAACGGCCCCATCGCCGATGTGATCAGCCTCTTCGCCGTCACCGACAAGGCCCTGGGAGCCCGGGGAGGGGTGACCGCTTTCATCGTGGAGAAGGGGTTCCCCGGCTTCTCCATCGGCACCATCGACGAGAAGATGGGCATCAAGGGCTCAGCCACGGGAGAGTTGGTCTTCGAGGATTGTCGGGTGCCTGTAGATAATGTATTGGGGCAGTTTGGGGCCGGTTTCGTCACCGCCATGAAGACCTTGGATATCGGACGGATGGGTTTAGGGGCCGCTTCCCTGGGGGGAGCGGAGGTGGCTCTCCAGAAGAGCCTGGAATATGCCAAATATCGGGAGCAGTTCGGAGAGCCCATCGCCCACAAGCAAGCCATTCAGTTTATGGTAGCCGACATGGCTACGGAGATAGAGGCCCTCCGCTCCTTGGTTTACCGCACCGCCTGGATGGCCGATACGGGGCAGGAGTTCCGGCGACTGGCCGATATGTGCAAACTCTTCGGCTCAGAGGTGGCCACCCGCGCTGCCGATAGGGCGGTGCAGATCCACGGCGGCATGGGTTATATGCGGGATTACTTTGTGGAGCGGATGTACCGAGATGCTCGCATCGGCGAGATCTTCGAAGGGACCAACGAGATCCAGCGGATCGTCATCGCTACCGATCTCTTCCAAGAACTAGGATTACGGATAAGGCCCTAGAGCGGGGGAAATGATGAATATAATCGCTATCTTAAGGGAAGAGTTCGACCCGGAGACGGTGCGGGTGAGTCGCACCATGGGCGCGCTAGACACCCGCAGGGCGAGGAAGTTTATCAACCCCAGCGATAAGAACGGATTGGAGGAGGCATTGCGCCTTAAGGGGAGCCAGGAGGCTAAGGTTGTAGCCTTGTGTTTTGGCCCCCTGGGGGGCGAGGACGCCTTGCGGGAGGCTTTGGCCATGGGAGCCGATGAAGCGGTGCTGATCTCAGGGGAGCCGCCAGACGAGTCTCTGGAGGCCCTGGTTTTCAGCCGGGCTATCGGCAAGTTGGGGGAGTTCGACCTGGTTATCATCGGCCATCGGGTGGCCGGTTACGGGGCTAGCCAGGTGGGCCCTAGGCTGGCGGAAATCTTGGGAGTTCCCCAGGTAACCAGGGCGCAAGAAGTAGAGATCGCCGATGGGAAGGCCAAAAGCAGAAGGTCGGACGGCTACGCCCTCATAGAGGCCCCTCTACCTGCGCTCTTGACCGTCGATCGAGGGGCCAACAAGCCTCGCTACCCGGCGCTTCCAGCCATCATATCTGCCTACCGGGAGCGGGGGGTGACCACCTGGACAGTGGCAGATTTGGGCCTTGATCAGGCTACTTTAAGCGAAAGAGATGGCATAACCCAGGTGCGAGAGACGTATGCCGCCGAGGAGCGAGGGAAGGGGGAGCGGATAACCGGGGATGCGGCTCAGGCGGTCCGTATATTGCTAGAACGGCTCAGATGGCGGGGTTTATGAATGGCTAGGCTCCTTCTCCTCAATGGCAAAATCTACACTATGGATAAGACCCTGCCTCGAACCCAGGCGGTGGCCATCGAGGGGAACCGTATCCTAACCGTGGGCTCCAATGAAGAGGTGAGAGCCCAGGCCAGAGGTGGAGGCTGGGAGAGGCTTGACTTAGAGGGTCAAACGGTGGTGCCCGGCCTCATCGACTGTCACGTCCATTTCTTAGACTTCGCTCTGGGGTTGAAGAGGCTCGACTTTAAGGGTGTGGACTCCTTGGAGGGAGCCCTTGAGTTGGTGAGGGAGCGTGCTCGGAAGAGCAAGCCGGGCGAGTGGATCACCGGTTTCGGCTGGGATCATCACCTTTGGCTGGGGGGCTTTCCCCGCAAGGAGGATCTGGACCGCGTGGTACCAGAGAACCCCGTGGCCTTGACCCGAAAGGATGGCCATCTCCTGTGGGTCAACTCCCTAGCCTTGGAGCGCGCAGGAATAGACGAAAGGACACCCGATCCCCCTGGTGGCGAGGTCGAGCGTGATGGGCAGGGGACCACGGGCATATTGAAGGAGAGGGCTTTGAAACTGGTAGAAGAGATACTCCCTCAACCGTCTCCCCAAACTCGCCAAGAGGCGCTCAGGGAAGCCATAAATAAGGCTCAACAATTTGGGCTCACCGGTATCCATGATTGTGAAGGTTCGGAAGCCTTGGCCGATTTTCAGACCTTTCTGGCCCAAGGCGAACTGGGGTTGCGGGTCTACATGATGATCCCCCAGGAGAGTCTGGAGAAGGTTATAACCCTGGGGTTGAAGACGGGTTTCGGCAACGATTACCTCCGTCTGGGGCATCTCAAACTTTTCGCCGATGGGAGTTTAGGCTCGCAGACGGCCCAAATGTTGGAGCCTTTCTACGGCCAGCCGGACAATTTTGGGATTCCCGTCCTTTCCCAAGATGAACTCCAAGATATCGTTGGTCGGGCTAGCGAGGCGGAGATCGCTTGCGCAGTACACGCCATAGGCGACGCGGCCAACCGGAAAGTCTTAGATATATTTGCCCAGTTGCGCCCTAAAGTGAGAGGGGAGTTGCGTCACCGCATCGAGCACGCTCAGTTGTTGCACCCTGATGATATCCCTAGGTTCAAGCAGTTGGGCATCATCGCCTCCATGCAGCCCATCCATGCCACTTCCGACATGGTGATGGCCGATAGGTATTGGGGAGAGAGGGCGAGATATTCCTACCCTTGGCGTTCTCTCCTCGACTCCGGTGCTCGTTTGGCCTTCGGCTCCGACTGCCCGGTGGAGAGCCTAGATCCGCTTCTGGGCATCCATGCGGCGGTGGCCCGCCAGAGGGTCAGCGGAGAGCCTGAAGGAGGCTGGTACCCCCAGGAGCGGATCACCGTCGCCGGGGCGGTGCACGCCTACACCTTGGGAGCGGCCTACGCTTCAGGGGAGGAGGGGGCGAAGGGGTCGATCTTCCCCGGAAAGTTGGCCGATCTGGTGGTTTTGTCGCGCGATATATTTGAGATACCACCAGGGGAGATCTTGGAGACAGAGGTTGTATCTACTATCTTCGATGGGCGCATTGTCTATGAGAGGCAAGGATGAAGGCAGCTTTGGTGCTCTTTGTGGGGATAGTGGCCGTCTCCTTCGCCTCCATCTTCATCAGGCTGGCGGAGGCGCCACCCCTTATTATCGCCGCCTACCGCTTGGGCCTGGCCTCTCTGGTTATAGGGCCCGTGGCTCTAATCAGGTCAGGTCAGGAGTTGAGAGCCTTGAGCCGCAGGGATCTACTCTATCTCGTGATAGCCGGAGTATTTCTGGCGCTCCATTTCGGCCTATGGATCGCTTCTCTCAGCCATACTACCGTGGCCAGTTCCGTCATCTTGGTTACCATGAGTCCCCTCTTTGTGGGGCTACTCTCCCATCTCCTGGGGATGGATCGAATTACGAAGGGGATATTGGGAGGGATACTCCTCTCCTTGCTGGGGAGCGTGGCCATTGGCTACGGCGACTTCGCTTTAGGGGGAGGAGCCTTGTGGGGGGACATCCTGGCCCTGGGGGGAGCGGTGATGGTCACCGGCTATCTACTGGTAGGTCGAAGGCTCAGGCAGAGGCTCTCGCTTTTACCCTACGTCTCTCTCACCTATTCTGCAGCCGCGGCTGTGACAGTAATTCTCTGTCTTTTCAGCGGAGAGAGGTTCACCGGCTACTCATCTACCACTTATCTCATGTTCATTCTCTTGGCCCTTTTGCCCCAGGTGATCGGCCATTCGGCCTTCAACTGGGCTCTGGGGTACCTTTCGGCCCCTTTCGTCAGCGTCACTATCTTGGGGGAGCCGGTAGGGGCCACGATTTTAGCCTACTTAATACTTAAAGAGGTCCCCACCGTTCTGAAGATAGCAGGTGGGGCGATGATCCTTTTGGGCATCTACCTGGCTTCGCGGAGGGAGCGAAAAGTGGTCGAGGTTGTCTCCGTAAAATGAGTACTCGCTTGATCCTGGTGCGGCACGGGGAGACGGATTGGAACCTGGAGGGGCGGTATCAAGGACAGGCCGATCCCCCTTTGAACGAGCGGGGTAGGGAACAGGCCAAACTCCTGGCTGAACGGCTAAGGGGTGAGGGGATCGAGGCTATCTATACGAGCGACCTCTCCCGGGCCTACGAGACGGCAAAGATCATAGCGCAGGCCGTTGGCAAGAAAGTGAAGGCCCTCCAGTCGTTGAGAGAGGTAGATACCGGGGTTTGGACGGGACTTACTTTCGAGGAGGTGGAGAGTAGGTACCCAGAGCATCTGAGGGAGTGGCGAGCCGACCCGTTACGAGTGAAGCGATTGGAGGGGGAGTCTTATCTTGCGCTTTTCGAGAGGACCAAGGCAGCCATAAGAGAGGTAGTGGAGGCTCACCCTGGCCAGACAGTCCTTATCGTTGGCCATGGTGGAAATATAAAATGCATCGTTCTAGATGGCTTGGGGGTGAGAGGAGAGCGTGGGATAGAGATGGCAAGCCGATTTGGGGCTGACAACGCCTCCTTGCACATCCTACACTATGATGGGGATGGGGTGCTAATACAGAGCATAAATGACACTTGTCATCTCGACCAGTTAACAAAGAAATGATGCGCGTCAACGATAGAGGGATAAACTATATACTTTTCGACTTGGATGAGACGCTCTATCCCAAGGAGACGGGGCTAATGGACGTTGTTAACCAGCGCATCAACGACTATATGCGGCTACGGCTGGGGATACCGGCTTCCCAGGTCCTGGAACTGAGAGAGAGATATTACCGTCGTTATGGCACTACCAGCCGCGGCCTCTACCGCCATCACCATCTAGACGTCCATGATTACCTGGTCTATGTCCACGATCTGCCGGTGGAGGAGTATCTCTTGCCTGACCCTTTTTTGGACGAAGTGCTGGGTAGCATGGAGGCAGAGAAGGCGGTCTTCACAAACTCGCCTCGCGACTACGTTCAGCGGGTGCTTAGGGCCCTCGGTGTGGAACGCCATTTTGACCGCATCTTCGATATCTATTTCTTGGAACAGATCAACAAACCCGATAAGCGGGCTTACCTCAAGGTAATAGAGGCCTTGGAAACCGATGGCCAGGATTGCTTAATTGTTGACGACTTGGCGACGAATTTGAAGCCCGGGAAGGAGCTAGGGATGGTGACAGTCCTGGTGGGCGACGATCCTATCCTAAAGGATCCCTTAGGGAAAGGATCCCTGTGGGAGAAGGAGGAGGGTGTGGATTTTATGATCCCCAGGGTGACGGAGTTGGGGAGGATAATGAAGAGAGCATGAGCGACAAAGTTGTAGCCCTATCTGAGGCTGTAGCCTTGGTGCAACCTGGGGACACCATCGCCTTAGGAGGCATGACCCTCTACCGTCGGCCGGTAGCCTTCGTGCGGGAGTTGATCCGCTCTGGGGTTAAGGAACTGACCCTGTTGGCCCTCACGGCGGGGTATGAAAGCGATCTCCTAGTCGGTGCTGGCTCTGTTAGGCGGGTTCGTACCTGTTACTTCGGGCTGGAGATTTTTGGGCTGGCTCCCATGTTCACGAGGAAAGCAAGGGATTTGGAGATAATCGAGGAGACGGAGCTCTCCTTGGCTCTGGGGCTTCGAGCCACTTTGGGCGGGATAGGCTTCCAGCCGGCCCGCGCCTGGCAGGGAACGGATCTCTTAAGGGTGCGGCCCGATGTGAAGACTATCTCTTGTCCCTATACCGGGGAGCGGTATGTCGCCTTCCCGGCCATTAAGCCCGATGTGGCGGTGATCCACGTTCAGGAGTCAGACCGCCAGGGCACCGCTATCTTGAAAGGTAATTTGGCCCTGGATAGGGAGATGGCTCTCGCTGCCAAGCGGACGATAGTCACCACCGAGAGGCTCGTAGAGGAGGTGGAGGGGGAGATCGGGACCTTCCCTTCTCGGGTGGATGCTGTCGTCCTGGCTCCCAAAGGCGC
>CAZERB010000037.1:0-8614 GCA_964514645.1 uncultured Anaerolineales bacterium | reverse complement strand
TCCGACGACCGCCGGGCTTATACATGTCAATAGCCAGCGAAGCCTACGGTGACCCTCTCTCCATCCACAATGGTGGGCACCTTCTTTTGGCCACCGTTGAGTTGTAGCATCTCTTTCAACTTTTCAGGATCGGCTCTAACGTTGTACTCGGTGTATTCGACCCCCTTCAACTTGAGGTCGGCTTTAGCCGCCATGCAAAAAGGGCAGCCGGGCTTGGTGTATATGGTCACATTTTTGATCACTTCTTCACCTCCTACATTCCCAAAAGAGTCTACTATCATGGCTTCGATAAAGCAACTTCAAAACCTTGCAAAAGGCTGAAGGGTAGGGTAGAATTTTTTGGCTGTCTAGGAGAAGAGATGTTGGTAGGCATCATAGCAGATACCCATATCCCCCAGCGATTGAAGGCTGTCCCCCGGCCTGTTTTCGAGATATTCAGCGAGGTAGAGTTGATATTACACGCTGGAGATATCGTAGATCTTCGTATTCTCGACGATCTGGCTTCGCTGGCCCCGGTGAAGGCGGTGAGGGGGAATGTCCACCTGGTCGATAGGACGCTAGATCCTCAACTGCCCAAGGCGCAGTGGCTCGATATATTGGGACATCATATCGTATTGACCCATGGACACGGCTCGTTTGTGAGGGGCTCCCTGGAGCGGGTACGGTATTGGTTGAGTCAGGATCGAGACGAGGTTAACGACAGGATAGTTAAATGGTGTCTTGAAACCTATCCTGAGGCCGATCTTATCATCTTCGGCCACTCCCATCGGGCCTATAACCGGAGGTTTGGCCGGAGGTTGCTCTTCAACCCCGGGGCGGTCTGCCCCTCGGAGGGGGAGATACCCTCGATAGGGCTTGTCACCATCGAAAGAGAGAAGGTGAGCGCTCAACTGGTTGAATTGACATAAAGTAAGAGTTAACATAACTCGATAATTGACCGAAGGATATCCTTCTGCTATAATGAGAGGTATCTAGGTGGGAAGGGAAAGGCGATGGTTAACGATCTGAAAAGGCAGTTGAAGGGCCTTATATTATTCTTGCCCCTTGCCATCGTTTCAGTATTGCTCGTTTCCCTGATGGTGGGGTCTGGGATGGCTGGGTCGGGTGGTCTCTTCGAGTCGCCTATTAGCCCCCTTCCCATATCTCCTATCCCTTCGCCTGTTGCGGAGGAGGTCGTTGGCCCCTCTATACTCCCACCTCTCATCGCAGTACAGACCCAGCCGAACTACTGGCCCTGGATCATAGGCGGCCTTCTGTTCGTTGGTGTGGTAGTCGGGGTGATGCTCTATCGAAGGAGGGGTGATGAAGGCTGAGATTCGCCGCATATTTAGTCTTTTGCCCCTCATGATTCTCTCGATGGCTCTTCTCTTCCTCTTGGTGCAAGGCAGCGTTGTTTTGGCCTACCATTCCTTTCAATCTCCTCAATCTCCCATCAGTCCTCTTCCACCTACTGTTACCCCTTCTCCAACGGTTACAGCCGTCCCCTCTACAGAGGCGCCCACTGCCACACTGGCGGAAGTCTCAGCACCTACGGATACGCCCACTTCCACGCCGACAGAGGCCCCAGCACCTATGGAAACAGCCACTGTTATGCCCACAGAGGGCTTGCCGCCTGGGGAGACCCCTCAGCCCTCTCCTACCCCGACATTTGAGGCTACGCCGCCGGTTAGTCTGGTCTCTCCCACGCCCACTGTTGGCGAGACCCCCTCTCAGTCTCCTCCTAGCCGTTCCTGGGCCGGCTATATAAAGATCGGCCTGGTCGCTTTAGCCTATACCTGGCGCACTTTAGGGGTCCTAGGCTTCGTCGCCTTTTTAGGTTTAGTTATGTTCCTCGCCATCGGGAGATGGAGAAGATAAAATTTCCCCTTCTCCTCCTTCTTTTGGTCTCTCTCGCTTTCGCTATTCGCCTCTACCACCTCGATTTCCAGAGCCTTTGGCGGGATGAGGTAGATGCCATCCTCTTCGCCGAGAGGGGGCCTGTGAAACTTCTCCCTTGGTTCATAACACCTGGCCAGAACGGCCCCCTCTATTATCTGCTTCTCTCTTTCTGGATAAGCCTTGTCGGACGGGGCGAGTTTGGCGTCAGGTTCTTTTCCCTCTTTTGGGGGGTGCTTTTGGTGCCCCTCATCTATCGGGTAGGGCTTAGGTGGCTGGAGCGCCGGGTTGCCCTCTTGGCCACTCTTCTGGTCAGCCTTTCTCCCTATCTGGTCTGGTATTCCCAGGAAGCGAAGATGTATTCCTTCCTCGCTTTCCTCTCTTTGCTTTCTGTCCACCTTTATCTTCTGGCCTTGGAGAGGAACCGCTGGTATCTATGGTGGGCCTACCTTCTGACCACAGGGCTCTCCATGTATATCCACATTCTGGCTGTGCTTCTCGTTCCTTTTCAGGCGCTCTTCTACCTCATCAGTTGGCCCCGCTACCGGGGAGCGAGTAAGGCCTGGCTTATAGCCATGGGGATCCTGGTTTTGCCTTACCTTCCTCTGGCCAGGTGGGAGATTCCCACCCTCTTATCCTCCTTCGCCACAGGACACAAGTTTTACACCCTCCCCGAGATATTCACCGTCCTTCTCTTCTCTTTTGGGTTAAATTCCGCTCCTTACAGGGGGCTCTCCCCAGCAGCACTCGTCCTTTTTCTACTTTTGGCGGGGGTTCTTCTCTATCGAAAAGAGGGAGAAGGAGGGGAGGTCTCTCTGGGGGGCTTCTTTGCGCTGGTGAGGAATACTCTCGCTGAGCATCATTCGGCTCTCTTTTTGTCCCTCTATCTCTTTGTGCCTCCCTTTGCCCTTTATCTCATCTCTCTGGGGATGCCCATCTTCACCGACCGTTACCTCATCTCTATAACGCCGGCTTTCTTTCTCCTTTTGGGCTGCGGGCTTGTGGCTATCGGGAAGCGCTCTAGGCTACTTTTGGCCATTTGCTTGGCGCTCCTCTTGGTGGTCAACCTCTCGACCTTATGGTTCCAGACAGATACGAAAGTAAAGTCCGATTTCCGATCGGTCGCAGAATATATGAGAGACCGAGAGGGGCTCATAGTTTTCCTCATGCCCTACGTGCGCCAGAGTTTCGCCTATTATTACCAGGGCGACTTTATGTGGGCTGACCCTCCCTACACCAATGGGGGTTTGGATGAAGAGGGTGTAGCAGAGGAGATGGAAAAGATCACGGCTGGGCAGGAGATGGTTTGGCTTCTCGTTTCCGAAGGAGAACTGTGGGATTCACGAGGCTTGGTGCGAGAGTGGCTGGAGGAGAACGGTAGCCTGGTCGATGAGGCTGAGTTCGCTCGGATAGAAATCTATCGATATTCTCTGAGCAAACGTCACTAGGAAGGAGGTCTTATGAGATGTGCGTTCTGTAGCGAAAAAGCCTACTACCGTTGTGCTCGAAGCGGCGCTCTTCTCTGTCCTCAACATGCCAGATTAGAGGTGGTAGCGCCAAGGAGGGTGCAGCCTAAAGGGCTCACCATGAACAGAAAGAAGGAGAAGATCGCTGTCCGACCAGCAGAAGCCCACGACTATTTGCGTATCGAGGAGTTAGCATACCATTTTTGGGGGGAGAGGGAGGTGGAGTGTTTCGAGGCCCGCTACGATGTGAGCCAGCTTCCGGCCCTCGTGGCTATGAGTGAGGGGGAGGTCGTGGGGTTCCTCTCCTATGCTTTGGAGAAGGAGACCCTTGTCTTGGTGATGTTGAATATCTTGCCGGCCTATCAAGGCCATGGAGGGGCGAGGGCCCTCTTTAAGGCAGCGGTGAGGGAGGCAAAAGAGCGTGGCCTCTCGCGACTCCTGGTGGCCACCTCAAACGATGATCTTCTGGCCCTTTACCTCTATCAGCGGTGGGGTTTCACCCTAAAGGCGTGCTTAGTTGGAAAGGTGGCTGAACACCATGGAGGGGTGATGCCCGGCTTTGCAGGCATAGGTGTGCGCGATGAGTTGCAACTGGAACTAGGACTAAAGTAAGGATTGTTGCAGAGCGTTTAGTGTGGTACGATTTTCGTGAGAGTAGTTTATTTCTTGACAGAGGTGGGGAGAGGTTGAGCGTTCAGCATCCTGAGGCCCCTCCGGACCGCCTGCCCTGGCACGTAGCAGGCCAGGAAAGCGCATCATCCGAAGGAAGGGAAGCCACGATCACTATTGTATTGGTCGAGTCCGACCGAGAGATGGCGAGGCGGGTCGAGGAGGTCCTGGCTGCGGAAGGGATGAGGGTTATCGCCGTTGCCAGCCAGGAGGAGGCCCTCTCTCATACCGATGATAGGGAGGTGGATATCGTTGTCTTGGGGCTTAACGGGTCTCAAGACGCGGATCTATGCTGGCGCATCCGGGAGCGGACGACGGTTCCCCTTCTAGTGTTAGCGGAAGATGGCACTGCGGAAGCCACTCTAGCCCGAGGGTTGGAGTGGGGAGCCGACGCCTATTTGGAGAAGCCCTTCACCGCGCGGATCTTCTTAGCCCAGGTTTATGCCCTCTTAAGGCGTGTCGGGGAGTTGAGAGCGGGCCACGCCGGGCAGTTGCAAGTGGGGGGGCTGGTCATAAATGTGAATCGGCATGAGGTGATGGTCGATGGAGAGCCGGTTAATCTCACGCCCACGGAGTATAGAATTTTGAGTTGCCTGGTGAGGAATTCGGGCCGGGCCCTGAGCCACCGTAGCCTGGTGAAACAGGTTCACGGCTACAATTGTGATCTCGATGAAGCCAGAGAGATCCTTAAGGTCCATATCCACAATCTACGTCGGAAGATCGAGCCACGACCCCACCATCCCCGCTTTATTCGCAGTGTGCGTGGCTTTGGATATGTGTTCGAGCGACGGAGGTATGATCGGGAGGAGTTGGATAAAACTATAAACAAACCTTAACTCTCTAGAGTGAGGGCTCCAGTACAACACTGTTCTAAGGCAGGGGAGCAAAGCCGGGGTCTTTATTTCGAGTTAGGTAGCCGGGTTGCTGAAGAACAACCTGGCAAAAGACGAGGCCGACTGGGCTGCTGAAGAGGGCTCTTCTTGGGCGGCCCAATTTATTCTACCGAATGAATGGTGGAGCCCCATCAGAGCCGATGGGTTCGTAGGTGTACAGGCCTTCAGGCGAAGCCTAGCCTTATGGGCTAGGCTTTTCTTTGCCCCTCTTGCGCTAGAGAGAGGGGTTGTGGTAAACTATATTTGCGCCCCCGTAGCTCAGTGGATAGAGCAGCGGCCTCCGGAGCCGTGTGCGCGCGTTCGAATCGCGCCGGGGGTACCTAAACCGCTAGTTAAACCAGTCGTATATCTTGCCCAGCTTGCCTCGAAAAGCGCCGTTTTCCGCTCCAATATTGACATTCTTTCAAGGCCCCAGTACAATGGCATTGGTGAGAAGAATAGCGCCGAGCCGTCAAAATAGGAAACTCATTTTCATGCGAAAGGAAGCCAATCAAAAGGAGTGTCGCCATGAGTGTTATTGAAGTCAACCATCTGACAAAGTATTATGGCAAAGCCCGGGGCATCATTGATGTCTCATTTCACGTGGATGAGGGGGAGACTTTTGGTTTCATCGGGCCGAACGGGGCGGGCAAATCAACCACGATCCGATTGCTCTTGTCCCTGATTTATCCCACCAGCGGCAGTGGCACAATCTTTGGCAAGGACTGCATCAAGTATGGGCCTGAGCTCAGACAGGAAATCGGATATTTGCCCTCCGAAGTTTTTTACTACGAGCGCATGAAGGTCATTGACCTGCTCAAATATTCGGCCAGTTTTTACAACAAAGATTGCACGCAGCGCATGCATGAATTGGCCGAGCTGATGGAGCTTGAGCTGCATCGCCGCATAGAAGACCTATCTTACGGCAACAGAAAGAAAGTGGGCATTGTGCAGGGGCTCTTGCACCAGCCCAAATTGCTTTTCCTCGACGAACCCACCGCCGGCCTCGACCCGCTCATGCAGCGAAAATTCTTCCAACTCATCCGAGAGGAAAATCAACGCGGAGTGACGGTCTTTTTCTCATCGCACATCCTGGGCGAAGTGCAACGTATGTGTAACCGCGTAGGCATCATCAAAGAGGGCCGGATCATCGAAATCGCAGATATCCGCACCCTGCAACAGAACAATTACAAAAAAGTCCGAGTGGCGGCCAACGATCTCGATGCCGCATATTTTGACATCCCCGGCGTGACCAATCTGGAGCACCACAATGGCGCAGTTCGCTTCTTCTACAAGGGCGACATCAATACGGTCATGCGGAAGATCGGTGAAATAACGGTCTCCGATGTGACGATTGAGGAGCCGACTTTGGAAGAGATCTTTATGCACTATTACGAGTAGGTGATGATCATGCGTATGAACATTTTCCAGCACGAGTTCAAAATGCACTTGAGATCCGTGATCACCTGGTCGGTGGCGGTAGCGGCGCTGATATTTGTCTATGTTTCGTTGTTCTCCTCTTTTGCCAAAGATGCAGAGCTTCTGAATGAAATGATGGCCAATTTCCCGGAAGAGCTGCTCACCGCCTTTGGCCTGAGCGGCGTGGACCTCTCAACGGTTCTGGGCTATTTCAGCTTTGTCTTTCTCTTTGCCCAGATATGTCTGGCGATCCAGGCTGCGAATTACGGATTTTCGTTGGTCTCTATCGAAGAGAGAGAATGGACAGCGGATTTTCTGTTGGCCAAACCGGTGGGGCGCACCCAGATCCTGACCAGCAAATTGCTCGCCGCGCTGAGTGGTTTGACCATCACCAATATCGTCGTCTGGATCACCAGTTTTGGCTTCATCAATTTGTTCAAAGGGGATAGGACGTATGAAACCAATCCCCTGCTGCTGTTGCTGCTGAGTATCGTGGTATTCCAGCTGTTTTTCCTGACCGTAGGCCTGGTGGTTTCCCTGTTGGTGAAAAGGATCAGGAGCGTGACGCCCTATTCGATGGCGCTTGGATTTGGGATGTACGTGCTGAGCGTTTTTGGCGACATGCTCGGTGAGAGTGCATTGGAAAAGATCACACCCTTTAAGCACTTCGATCCGAACTACATCATCCAACACGGGGCCTATGACGTGCCCCTGGTGCTGATAAGTGTCTCGGTGATTGTGATTTCTCTGGTGGCCAGTTATGTGCTCTATACCAGGAGGGATATCCCTGCTGTGGTGTGAGGAGGCCAAGAGATGAATATCTTTGTGAGAGAACTGAAAGCAAACCTGAGATCGTTGCTCATCTGGGGCGGCATTGTGATCTTGTTTGTGACGATAGGGATATCAAAGTTTTCCGCGTACTACGGCAACCCAGAGATGTTGGCGATATTGGACGACATGCCCCCAGCACTGCTGTCTGCATTTAATATGCAAGCATTTAACCTGACCACGATCAGTGGCTTTTTCGGGGTGATGTTCACCTATTTTGCGCTTCTCCTGTCCATTGCGGCGGCCATGTGGGGCAGCGACATTATTTCAAAAGAAGAGCGCGACAAAACCGTCGAGTTTTCTCTGACCCTGCCGGTGACCCGCAGCCGCCTGGTGACCGCCAAAACCCTGGCAGCGCTTGTCAATTGCATTGGCTTGCTGCTCATCACCTGGGGCGCTTCTCTCGTCAGCGCAGCACAATATCGGCCTGACAGCGAATTTTATAACTTTCTGCGCTTGTGTATGCTGGCGCTTTTCATCACGCAGTTGACATTTCTGGCCATCGGCATTTTCCTGGGCTGCGCCATGAAACAGTACAAACGGGCCAGTTCGGTAGCGGTATCCCTGTTGCTGGGAACCTATTTCCTCTCCATCGTTTCTAGTTTGGATAAAAACCTGGAGTTCCTTAAATACTTTTCTCCCTTCAAGTATTTCGATGCGGGTGTGCTGCTGCACGAATCAAGGATTGATGTGACTTTCGTAGGGCTGTCGCTTGCGATCATTTTGGTGAGCATGGTGGGCGCATATCGGACGTATGCCAGGAGGGACCTGTACATTTAGCTACCTGACACTCTTGAAATCACGCGACGAGGCCCTGGTCCACACCGCCCACCATTCGACCAGCATCGAGGGCAACCCCCTTTCACTGGAAGAGGTTGCCGACCTGATCGAGGGCCGCGAAATGACAGTTGTCCTGGCCGAAAATGCCATCCGCTCAGGCATCAGCTGGTCAGCCCGAAGAACCCCTTTGGGGAGTCAAATCCCTGTTCCAAAGTTGCCGCCCATCACTTGCAGCCCCGGTGAGAAATGCGGCTTGGGCGCACAAGCAGGCCGCGGGTTTTGAGTGTAGACCTCCCTTCACAGCCCTCCCGCACGGACCCGTGGGACCCAAGCGGGCTCAGACAAACTGCAGTTCGAGAGTACATGTAGAAAGGACTCCCCCGGGGGTATTGCCGTTTAAGGCTGTATTCCACATCGTTAGTTAGAAGCCCTCTCCATAAGTTGGAAAGGGCTCTTCATTGATCATTGAGCGGTGATAGGTGAAGAGGCTCTTGCCTACGTCGGATACCCCAGCATCAGTTTCTTGAGAGCCGCCGTTATACGAAGACCCTCTTCGTATGGCCTTTGCCAAAGGTTGCGACCGAAGAGGAAGCCCGTCACTCCAGCCTCCAATGCAATGCGGGCTTTCTCTAAAAGGTCCTCGTCGCTGATCTTGCTACCTCCGGAGAGCAGGACCATAGTCTTTCCCGCTGACTGGACCACCTT
>CAZERB010000036.1:0-8702 GCA_964514645.1 uncultured Anaerolineales bacterium | reverse complement strand
CGAGGCATCAGCCCTGCCTGGCGCCACAACTGCTGGCGGGCCTCAGGGGCTCGGCAAGCGTAGATCACCTCTCCCCTCTGTTTGCCAAACTCGCCCAGGCAAACCTGCCCCACCTCCAGGGCGATCTCCTCGATGGTCCGACCCTCGGTCTCCACACCTAGGTCTTTGGCCATGAGCAAGAGTTTGCCCTCATCCTTAATCTCATAGCCCGGGGCCTCTCCTTGGGCCACGGCGATGAGGGCGAAGGCCATATCCCGTCCGTGATCGGAGTGGGCCGCCGCGCCACCAGCGATCATCCTCACTAGGTTGCGGGCGGCTATAGTATCTACGGTAGCCCCACAGATGCCGGTCTGCCCCTCCTTGACAACCCGGCAAGGGCCCATCCCACATAGCTTGCAACATTGCCCCTTTGCGCCGATGGGACAAGGCTTCATCTCTTCCGCACGGCTAAAGGCGGTGGAGAGGTGCATCTCCTCCGCCCTCTTCAACATCTCGACCGCCGCGGGGTCTATGCTTCTCTTATCACTCATACTATTCTCCTCCAGAGAAGGCTATCAACTCGCCAACAAGCCTATATACTAATATAGCCGGAATTCGCCGGACATCTCCAGATCCACAGCGTTGGTACGGATCTCGCGCAGGCCAAGTCTCTTCCAGGCTGGATCTCCCTTCTCGCTCTGGGACGGGAGGCTTATCCCCTCCTCACCGGGAGGATAACCGGCCTCCTTGAGCCGCTCCTCGATGGCTGAGGGCGAACTCCTCCTAGGGTCGTAAGCGACCCTCACCTCCTGGAAGGCAGCGCTAACCTCGATCTTCTCCACCCCCTCCAAATCAGCCAACGCCTTCCGCACCGTCACCACATGGTGGTCAGCATAGAGAGAAGGCACCTCATAGATGACCCACTCCGCCAATTTTCACCTCCTTAATTGTGAACTAGATGCGAAGGCAAAAGAAAAACCCCTACCTTAATTATGCCTCTAATTGCCCCTTCTGTCAAAGTGGATAATTAAGGTACAGTTAGGTCAAAAGGGGGAGGGAGTACTCTGGGCACCTCCTCCCAGGGAGAGGCTTTAGAAAAGCCCTACCGTCTTCCCCTCCTCATCGATATCCACATCCATGAAGACAGGGCGGGAAGGTAATCCGGGCATAGTGCGCATCTCGCCGCAAAGCGGATAGAGGAAGCCCGCACCTACTGAAGCCCTGATATCACGGATAGGCAGGTTATAGTTCTTGGGCACGCCCTTCCACGCTGGGTCGTGGGAGAGGGAGAGGTGGGTCTTAGCCATATTGAGGGGCAGATTGTCGTAGCCTAACTTGGTGTAGAGGTTGATCTTCGCCTTTGCCTCGGCTGAAAAGTCCACCCCATCCGCTCCGTAGACCTTGGTGGCGAGGGTCTCGATCTTCTCCTTGATGGGCATATCCAGAGGATAGAGGAATTTGAACTGAGAGGGTTTCTCGCAGGCGGCCACCACCGCCTCAGCCAGGGCAGCACCACCCTCGCCGCCCTTGGCCCACACCTCGCTCGGCACAGCATCTTCCGCCCCGGCGGCTATCGCTGCCTCTCTCACCATCTCTACCTCGGCCTCGGTGTCGGTGGCGAACTTATTGACCGCTATGACCACCGGGATGCCGTACTGTAAGGCGATCTTGATATTCGCCTCCAGGTTGCCCAGCCCTTTCTCCAAAAGTTCCAGGTTCTCCTCCCGGTAGGCTGGATCTAGTGGCCTACCGGCCACCACTCGTGGGCCGCCGCCATGCATCTTGAGGGCTCGAATACTGGCCACTATCACCACACAGTTTGGAATCAGACCGCTATAGCGGCATTTTATGTCGAAGAACTTCTCCATCCCGCAGTCGACCCCAAAGCCCGACTCGGTGACCAGATAGCCATCGGAGACCAGTTTCAGCCCGATTCTGTCGGCGATGATGGAGGAGTTGCCATGGGCGATGTTAGCGAAGGGGCCGGCATGGACGAAAGCCGGGCTGTGCTCCAGGGTCTGCATCAGGTTGGGCATAATCGCCTCTTTCATGAGGACGGTCATCGCTCCCGCCACGCCTAGATCCTCCGCTGTCACCGGCTCACCCTTTTTGCTAGTGCCGATGACGATGCGACCCAACCGTTTGCGCAGGTCGAAGAGGTCGGTGGTCAAGGCTAAGATGGCCATCACTTCAGAGGCTACGGTGATGTCGAAGCCGGACTGGCGAGGACGGCCATCCTCCCTGGTGCCCAAGCCTATAATGATGTTTCGCAGGGCTCGATCGTTGACATCCACCACCCGGTTCCAGGTGATGCTGTAGGGATCGATATCCAACCTTTTCAGACCCATCTTGGCCAGTTGTTCATCGCTCAGCCTATCCTCATGCATGATGCGGGCATCTATTGCCGCCGCGAGGAGGTTATGGGCTGCACCCACGGCGTGGATGTCGCCGGTGAGGTGGAGGTTGAAATCCTCCATGGGAACGATCTGGGAGTAGCCACCACCGGCCGCCCCACCTTTGATGCCGAAGGTGGGGCCCTGAGAAGGTTGGCGGATAACGGTGAATACCTTCTTGCCGATGTAGTTCAGGCCCTGGCTTACGCCAATGGTGGTCACGGTCTTCCCTTCACCCAGAGGGGTCGGAGTGATGGCCGTGACATCAATATATTTGCCATTAGGCCGGCCCTTGAACTTCTCCAGGACATCCAGATGGACCTTGGCCTTATATTTGCCGTAGAGATTCAGGTCATCCTCTTCAAGCCCCAATTCATCGGCGATCTCCAAGATAGGCCGTAATTTCGCCGCTTGAGCGATCTCTAGATCAGATACCATTTTTGCCTCCTTGTGAAAATATGGATCGTCCTAAAAAATTAGTATACCATAAGCAAGTCAAAAGGAGGTCAAAATATGGTCAAAATCAGGTCAAAGCAGCGAAACCGGGCTAGAAGGGGAAGAGAAAAATGCTCTGGGCCGGGTTCTAGGAGAGGACGGCGTTCATAGCCGCGGAGCTTCCAACCCGGCCCAGAGAGCGAGTAAACGGGGGACCTGGTTACTGTCCTATCAAGATCCCCCCTCCCAGTCGCCTTCGGGGGAGAAAGAATATCCTAACCCTCGGTGGGAGATGATGAGCCTAGGAAGGGCGGGATCTGCCTCTATCTTTCTTCGTAGTCGGGAAATATATTGACGAAGGATCCCCATGTGCGACCTAGAAAGGTTGGCAGAGATCGCCTCCAGGAGTTGCTCGTGAGTCAGGACCTGTCCGGCATTGTGGACCAAGTATTCCAACAAGCGGAACTCCCCTGGGGTGAGCCGCACGACTTTGTCGCCTATGCTTACCTCATGGGTATCAAAGTTAACCCAGATCCCAAAAGCGGAATAGATGGAAAGCCTAGGTTCCACTGTCTCTCGATCCGTGCGCCGCATAAGCGCTGTCACCCGAGCGAGGAGTTCCTCCATATCTAGAGGCCTCAGAAGGGAGTCATCGGCTCCCAGTTCCAGGCTTCTCAGCCTCTCTCCTTGGTTCGAGGAGAGGATTATGATGGGCACCCGAGAGACCTCCCTTACGCGGCGGCAGGCCTCCGGCCCGTCTAAGGAAAAAGGTGTGGTATCCCCTTGGATGATGACCAATTGGGGAGAATAATGGAAAAGTTGCCAGAGAGCCTGGTCTAAAGAATAGGCCTTTCCTACCCTATATCCCCTCTCTTGGAGAAGCTCCTCCAGACGTTTTATGAGGGTTAAGTCGCTCCCTACGAGTAAGATCTTTTTGTCCATCGATCTCGAATCTCATACTCCTGGGGCAGAAGAGTGATCACCTGATGCAGCCTGAGGGGCGAACCGATATCCTACTCCCCTCTCCGTCAATATGTATCGGGGACGAGTGGGGACATCTTCGATCTTCCGCCGCAAATGTCTCACGTAGACCTTCACATAATGGAGGGCTTCAACATATTCCGGCCCCCATACTTGGGAGAGGAGATACTCTTTGCTCAACACTCGCCCCGGGTTGCAAATGAAGCAAGCGAGGAGGCGGAACTCCAGGGGTGTCAATTCCACCCGCTCCTTCCCGCGTCTTACCTCCCTGGTCTCCAAATCCACCAACAGGTTCTCGTCATCGAAGGTGGTAGGTTTGGTGACGTAGGGCCGCCACCTGCTGCGGCGGAGAAGGGCCTCGATACGCAGGAGAAGCTCCTCCATGTCGAAAGGCTTAGGTAGGTAATCATCGGCTCCCATAGAAAGCCCTCGTACCTTATCTCGGAGATCGCTGCGGCAAGTGAGCATGAGGATGGGAACATGGGAAACCTCCCTTAACCTCTGACAGACCCCCCAACCATCCATGACTGGCATCATGATATCCAAGACGACTAGATCGGGCTTTTCCTCAAAGGCTAACCTCAAACCTTCCATGCCATCGCCAGCGGAGTGAACGGTGTATCCCTCACCCTCCAAGTTGAGGCTGAGCAACCTCGCCAGGGCCGGATCGTCTTCCATGATCAGGATCTTTGCTTTATGGTCTATCGCCCTTCTCTCTAGCACTAAACCCTTTCCCTGTCCCTTAAGGAACGCCATCCCACGTTCTCCTCGTTAGGGAAGCCAAAGGGGCAAAGTAAGACAGAACTTGGAGCCCTGCCCCCTTTTACTCTCCGCCCAGATCTTTCCCCCTTGAGCCTCCACCAACCTTTTGGCCAAGTATAGGCCGAGACCGAACCCGTCGGGCTCCCGACTCCTACCTTCTCTAACTCGATAGAACTTGTCAAAGATATGAGGGAGATCTTCCTCTGGGATCCCCTTTCCTGAATCAGTGACCGAGACTGAGGCAAACTCCCCATCCAGAGGTTGGATCTCGATCTTGACAGTGCTTCTAGGCGGTGAGTACTTGATGGCGTTGTCTAACAGGTTATCGAGGATGAAAATCGCCCACTCTTCATCGGCCAGAATGTGCAAGCCATCCTCGTGAGACCAGAATTCGAAGCGGTGGTTTCCTCGGCGGCGACCCTGCCGAGCCAGCGCTTTGCTTACCAGGGAACGAAGCACCAGTGGGCGACGGCGAGGCTTTAGTGTCCCTCCCTCCAAAGCCGAGACCCGCATCATCTTCTCCAGGAAATGGGTGAGCCTTCCAGACTCTTCGAAGATGATACCCAAAAGTTCGCGCTGAACAGGCTCGCATGCCCCAGGGCCACGCATCCCCGTCTGGGCGGCAGCCATGATATTTGTAAGGGAGGCCCGGAGTTCATGAGAGACTAGGCAGAGAGGATCATCCCCTCCAGACTGAGCATAAGACGAACGGGAGTTCCAAAAGGCGAGGAGGGCCCCTTGAACCTCGTCCCCTTTACCCCGAACCGGCGCTGCCACACCATGTATAGGAGTGTGAACCTTCTCCTTAGTCTTGATACACTCTAGCGGGGACGAGAAAAGAAGGCCCTCCTCCATAGCCCGCGATAAGATACACCCTTCTTCACAAACCCTTCTCCCAACCGGGGAGGATGGCTGGAAGATATCCCCACAGAAACGACCCAGAGAACCGGATAACCAACAGAGTGACCCGTGGAGACTAACTATCCGTCGTTGGGCATCGGTGACTACGATCCCATCGGCTATACTATCGAGGATCGCCTCTAGCTTTTCCTTTCCCTGGGCCTGTAGCAGAGGGACTCCTTTCGCACCTATCCCGCTGATCTTTCCGATCAGCACTCTCCCTCAGAAGAATGATCTATACGAATACAATAATAATATGGTATTTTATATTATTGATAATATACCATCAAAATGGTCTCCTGTCAACCCCCTAGATTTTGACATATCTGGGCGAGAGCCTATAATGAAGAAAAGGGTGGGGATGGGGTTAAGAGTGTGAAAAGAGCGTTTTTTCTCTTACTCCTCATAGCCTTTGCGTCAGAGGGGTTGTACCTTCTCGACTCTTCAGGCTACGCCCAAGAGAGGGGAACCAGGTATTTCTCGGAGACGGGCCATAACCTAGAAGGGGCTTTCTTCAACTACTTTCAAGAAAAAGGGGGCTTGGAGATCTTCGGCTACCCTATAACCGAGGGGTTTCAAGAAGATGGCTTCTTCGTTCAATATTTCGAGAGGGCTCGCCTGGTCCTCACCGGGTCCCGAGGGAAAAGGGCATCTGGAAGCGAGGAGGTAAAAGTGGCTCCTCTGGGCGAACTCTTGGGGCGCCAGAGCCCGCCCTTCAAGCCCACATATCACTTTCATTACCGCTACTACCCCAAAACAGGCCATACTCTCTCCTTCACCTTCCTCGATTATTACGAGGCCCAAGGAGGCGAGGAGCTCTTCGGCTATCCTATTACCGAGCCATTTTTAGAGAGGGGTCTCATCGTCCAATATTTCCAGCGGGCCCGCATGGAGTGGCATCCCGATGAAAAGCGCGTCCAACTAGGCCTTTTGGGCAAGGAATATTTTGAGGCAAGCGGATTGGATCCGGCAATGAGTGCGCCGGTTGAACCCATCGTAGAGGAGAGTACCCCAAACCCAGTCCTCCCCCAGTAGTCTGAGGGGGTTATATGAGAGTGAGAGGTGCTAAGGGAGAGGGACTCCAGCTACGAGAGGGGCCAGGCTTCGCCTTCACCACTGTTTACCTTCTGCCGGAGGGTACCTTGGCCAAGGTCATAGGGGGGCCGGTAGAAGCGGATGGCTACTACTGGTGGCAACTAACTTATGAGGGGTTAGAGGGCTGGTCTGCCGGAGCATGGCTCCAACCCTTAGGGGAGAGCGAAACTCTGCCCTAAGAGGATGGTGATCTCCGCATCTTCGCCCTCGAAGGAAGTAAGGAGCACTCGATCGATGCCGAGGAGGGCTGCTAGGTTCCGAGCCAATTCCATACTCTCCTCACGACTGGCTATTATCGTCTCCTCGTACTGGGGCATTTCCAGATCGATGTATTTCTGAATATCGTAACCTCGTCGATAGAGGAGATCGGCCACCTCCTCCGCCAATCCAACCCGCGCCGTGCCGTTCCTTATGACTATCCTCACCTCTTCGCCTCTGCTCTCCATGTTGGCTAGAGATCCAGACGGGGCGATTAGTTCTTTCAACATCGTCTCTATCCCCGCCTTATCGGGCAAGAGGATCTGAGCCCCATCCAGAGTCACGAAGGGGGTAGTTAACGATTCATCGATGGCCTTCATCTCTACGCCGTCTAGACCTATCTGGTTCCCCAGGTTGGCAAGGGCCAAGATCTCCAGGGGCTGAATATCGGTGGAGATGGCGTCAAGAGCGGTGTTGATCAACGCCGGGAGGCGAGGCAAGAGGTTCAAATCAAGGGCCCGCTGAGCCAGGGCTCGAAGCGCCTGCTGCTGCCTCCTCATCCTCTCGAAGTCGTTTCCCCCATGGCGGGTGCGTACATACTGGAGGAGCATCTCCCCATCCATCTCTTGCTTCCCGGCGGGGATGTAGAGAGTTCTATAGCCATAATTGTCATCGGGGAACATGTCATCGCGGATGGGAGCCTCTACATCGATGGTTACCCCCCCAAGGGTGTCCACTATCTCTTTGAAGCCCTCGAAATCGAGGCGCAGATAATAATCGATAGGGATCCCTAGATTCGCCTCCACCGTCTCTTTGGCTAAGGCAGGACCCTGGCCGCCGTTCAATTCCCCATAGAAGTGAGCCGTATTGATCCGCCCCTCTCCATAGCCGGGGATGACCACCCAGAGATCTCTGGGGATGGAGAGGATGACCGCCCTCCTAGCCACCGGGTCAAGGGAGGCCACCATCATAGTATCGGTGCGTGCTCCCCTCTCCCCTTCATCCCGTCGGTCAGTGCCCAAGACCAAGATATTAACCCTCCCCTTTCCACCCCATTGGGGAAGCCCCACTTGACCCTCCTCTGGGCTTCCCGTGGTGAGGAGGGTAGAGGTTGGGGAAAAGGCGATCCTCCGCGGGGAGATCCCAACCGCCGTCAAAAGATCGCCTAGATAGGTCTCTACCCGGTAACCGGTCTGAAAGCCGGTTAGGAGAAAGGCGACGAACAAGGTGCACCAGAGAAGGCCGCGCAGCCAAGGCGCGCCGTGACGTCGGCGATGTAGGCTCGCCACTTAGTCCCTCCGAAGCAGGACCGATTTTTATGAAGTTCTGCCCCTCGCCAACCTGGCGGCTAGCATCACCGTTACCAAACCTACCCCCAGGAGCAACGAATCGAAGCCTCCCCAGCCAGTGGCCGGGAGCGCTCCACCCCCTGAAGGGGTAGCGGTAGGTAAGGCTTGGCTAGTAGTAGGTGTGGGTGTAGTGGCCGCGACCACCACCAAGGTGGGAGTGGCGGCAGGAACTAATGTCCTCGTGGGTGTGGGGGTCGATAGAGCCAGCGGCGTTTTGGTGGGAGCGGGAAGGGGAGCAGGCTCGCCCCCTCGCAGCCACCTTAACCCAAAGAAGCCACCGAGGCCCACCAGCCCCACGACCAAAAGTCCCACTAGGACCATGGTCGATATGGCGAAGAGCCGATTCTCTCTAACCGCGATCATAGGAACCTCCTTTCCATACTAAGTTGTCAACTCTCCTTCTCGTCGAGGAGGAAGAGCCCTTCATACCTTTCGTCACCTTCTAGGCTTTTCCAGAGAGCCTCTGCCTCGCCCTCCTTCATCCAATCGGAGGCCAGTCGGGCCAGGGGGAGCGTCTCTGGAGAGATCTGGGTGAGGGTGAGAAAGAGGAAATCACCCTGGACCATCACTTGGAAGCGTTGGTCCAAGAAGTTTAAGGTATAGAGGCCGT
>CAZERB010000035.1:4870-8715 GCA_964514645.1 uncultured Anaerolineales bacterium | reverse complement strand
GGACCTGCTCCTCGCTGGTGGGCACCTCCTGCCCGATCACCTCCCACATCTTGGAACGCAATAGATTGCGCCGGACTATATCCCGATAAAACCCCTCCGAGATCCCTGCTTCGGCTAGGGCCGTCAGTTCTTGCTGGTACTCTTGCTGGAACTCTTCCTCAGTTACCGGGGGAAGGGTAGGGATAGGGGTGGTAGGTTCGGTGGCGGTGATGGTTGGTGTAGGGGTGATAGGTTCGGTAGCGGTGATGGTAGGGGTAACGGGCTCTCGCTGGTAACCATAACTCTCCTCGATGGCTCTATCTATCTCTCCCTCGGTGACGGTTATCCCCCGCTCCTGGGCCCCCTGTCGTATCAACTCATCCTCGATCATCATCTCCAATGCCTGGGAGGGGATCTGGGCTCGCTGGAGTTCTATCTGCGCCAATTCCTGTTGAAAGAGGTTGGCGATCCAAGCCTCGGTCTCATCGCTGGTGTCTAACTGGCTTAATTGTCCCTCTAGGTTTCGATGGTACTGATCTAGTGTGAATCTCTGGAAGATGACCATCTTTTGGTACTCGTCAGTACGTAGGGGCACCCCATTGACCACCGCTACCGGAGAGGCGGGCTTAAGGAATTTCATCTCGTAGTAACCGAAGCCCAGGATACCCAACACCAAAAGGAGTACAGCCCCTGCTCCCAAGAGTATGAGCCGCCTTTGTCTCTCCTCCCTCTGGCGGCGAGAGATCTGTTTCCGCGTGAGGGTAGGTTCTCGTTTGACCTTTCGCTTGGCCATACCACCTCTAGGAACAAGAGAGGCATAGGCAAAACGCGCAACGCCTCTCCCATGAATTAGCGGAGATTAACTGCCCCGGAGATGCTCGATGGTGAAGGGTAGGAGAGCCAGGTGGCGGGCCCGCTTGATGGCTACCGCCAATTGGCGCTGATGACGGGCACAGACGGCCGTCTTCCGCCGGGCCTTGATCTTTCCCCTGTCGGTTAGAAATCGGCGCAAAAAATCTGCGTCCTTATAATCTATCTCTTCGATCTTCTCCTTGCAGAAAAAACAACTTCTCCGCTGATAAGAATACCTTCCACGCCCAACGCCTCGCTCCCCTGAGCGTCTCTCTTCCTCTTCTTCCCTCAATCTATCCTCCTCATAGCCTAGTCATCTATCATTGGCAATTACTCTACACCATATACTCCTCTTCTACGCCTTTCTCCTCTGCTAACCTTGGCTCTCTTGAGTCCAAGAGAACCATCTCGTTGGCTACGACCTCGGTACAGTAATGCCTCTGCCCTTGATTATCCCAGCTACGGGTTTGGAGTCTACCTTCCACATAAACCCGGGAGCCCTTTCTGAGATACCTGTTGCATATCTCGGCCAGGTTCCCCCAGGCTACTACTCGAAACCACTCTGTCGCCTCTCGCTGTTCGCCTTCAGAGGTGACCCAATTCCTCGAGGTGGCCACGCTGAAAGAGGTTACCGGCCGCCCCGTGGGGGTGTAACGCATCTCTGGATCGCTCCCTAGGTTGCCGATGATCATCACTTTGTTAAGGCCCCTTGCCATCTCTATACACTCCTTTCCTCAAACCCGCCTTTCTAGCCCCGCACTATTAGATAACGAATAACCTCCTCCGATAAGGTTAAACTCCTCTCCACCTCCTTCAACATCTGGGGTTCCAATTGGATTCGATTCAATACATAGTACCCTTCCTTCGACTTATGGATGGGGTAGGCTAGACGGCGTTTGCCCCAACGCTTCACTTCCGTTACCTGCCCGCCGTTACCGGTCACAACCAGGTCCACCTTCTTGCTTATCTCTTCTAGGGCCTCCTCTTCCACATCCGGACGAACGATGTAGATTAACTCGTACTCCCTCAATCTAATCTCCTTTCCACGGGTTTGCCCTGAGTCCACCTCGGAGCAGAAAGGTTGTTAACAGGGGCAAATTATATCATGGACTTCGCCTAAAGGCAAAGCCCCTTCGAGTCAGAAGGGGCTCCTTCGACTATTCGAGTTGAGAGGGCGGGGCTATTGCCTTAACCTTGTGGCTCCTTTGCTGCCATCGGGATGGGTGCAGGCCGTCGACTACGAGCGGAACTGGGCCGAACCTCTGGGACGGGGTGCCTTGTGGGGGTAACTCTCAATTCCGCATTTAAGACATCAGCCAACTTCTTCAGAGTGGAAAGTCTGGGGTTCGCCTCCCCGTTTTCAAGACGCGAGATCGAGGCTTGATTGGCGCCTACCTTCTGTGCCAACTGTGCTTGGGTGAGACCGGCTGCCAACCTAGCCTCAATTATGGCGGCAGCGAGTTCGTTTTCGACTCTCGACTCTTCCATTGCCTTTTGGACGCCTGGCTTCTTGAGCAGTTTTTTCTCAACCTCTTTCCATCTCATCTCTTGCTCTCCTCGTAGTTACGCATTCGTTCGCGAGCGGTCTTTAGGTCTCGCTTCGCTATTTACCTTCCCTTCTTTGAGAAGGCATGAAGCAAAACGATGTTGCCGTTTTGACACTCGAAGAAGAGGAAGCGGATGTGCTTGACCCTATCCTCCCACAGCGCTCGTATCCTTTGACCGGCTTTGGATATTCACCTCGATTCCTATACCCAAATCTATCAAGTCTCCGAAGTCTGCGAATGACTTTGTCTCACAACTTTACATCTTGGATCTCAAGTAGAAAATCTTCTACCGGACACTTGCCAGGAGCCCACTCATATAGTTCAAGGCCATCCAGTCTCATTACATTATACCATATATGACATATTTGTCAAGCTCGGGGTTTCTAGTTCCACCCTATACCGGGGTGATTCCCTCGATGTATGTCTTTAAACGGATTTCGCCTGAGGGCAAGGCTAGAGGTGAAATCGAATATGGACGATATCACCCTCTCGTATCTGGTAATCGCGCCCCTCTAAACGCAAAAGTCCCGTCTCTCGAGCCTGGGCAAAGGAACCAGCCTTCATGAGATCTTCATACGATATTATCTCAGCACGGATGAAGCCTTTCTTCATATCGGTGTGGATGTTCCCTGCGGCCTCCACCGCGGGGGTGCCCCGTGGTACTGTCCAAGCGCGGACCTCTCGGCCTCCGGTGGTGGTGAAAAAGGTGACTAGGTCGAGGAGCCGGTAACTGGCCTCGATCAGGCGGTTGAGCCCCGCTTCCTCAAGCCCCAACTCTTCCCTGTAGGCTTGGGCTTCTTCGCGGGGCCACCCCGAGAGTTCCGCCTCCAACTCAGCGCAGAGAACGATCACTTCAGCGTCAGTCGACTCTTTAACTTTTGCCGCCAACTCGCTCCCAGAGGGGAGCGCCTCTTCGTCCACATTGGCCACGTATAATCTAGGTTTGCTGGTGAGCAGGTTCAAGGGCCTCACTATCTCTTTCTCCTCCACGCTTAAGGACAACTTACGTATTTGTCTGCCTTGGCTTAGGGCCTCTTGAAGGCGCTCCAATAACTCCAGTTCCTCCTCATACTCCTCCTTACCACTTTTCGCTTGGCGTCTCAATTTCTCCAGTCGCCTTGACACGGTGGCTAGATCCGCCAGAGCCAACTCAATCTCCACTACCTCGATATCATCTTTTGGGTTCAGTTCGGTGGTCACGTGGGGGATATCAGCGGCGGAGAAACAGCGTACCACCATGCAGACCGCATCCACGTCGCGGATATGTCCCAGGAACTGATTGCCTAGCCCTGCTCCTTGGCTGGCCCCCTTCACTAGGCCGGCGATATCTACGAACTCGATGGTGGGGGGTACGATCTCTTCTGGATTCACCAGGGCGGCGATCCTTGGCAACCGTTCATCGGGGACGTTGGCCACCCCCACATTCTGCTCGAGAGTAGTGAAAGGGTAGGGGGCCACCGGGGCACG
>CAZERB010000035.1:0-4770 GCA_964514645.1 uncultured Anaerolineales bacterium | reverse complement strand
CCCGCTGGGGACCTCTGCCGTCCCCGTCTTCCCTGCCACCGGGAAGGGGGAATCTTTGAAGGTGTAGTAAGCCGTCCCTAGGGGGTTCATAGCCACCTCTCGCAGAGCCTCCTGGATCAGTTGCAAATGCTCAGGCGAAAGGGGCAATTTGCCTATCTCTTCTGGCTCGATGACCTCTTCTTCATCTCTGGGCGTGGCTCCCAGACGAAGCACCAGATGGGGCCTATAGAGTGTGCCCCCATTGGCTATGGCAGCCATCATGTTGGCCACTTGGAGAGGTGTGGCCAAAAGATCCCCCTGTCCCACGGCCAAGTTTACCGCATCGCCCGGCACCCAGAAGGGGTTCCCCACGCCGGTGAACCCCACCTCCTTCCACGCCGGGTCGGGGACAAGCCCCTCGGTCTCGTCTACCTCTATGCCGGTCAGTTCCCCAAAGCCGAGTTTGTGTCCGAATTTGGGAAGCAACCAAGGGTCTATATTATTTAGTCTGAAACCCATTTCGTAGAAGAAGACATCGCAGGAGCGGGTGATAGCCCAACGAAAATCCATATCCCCATGGGCTGTCCAGTCGGTCTTCCTCAAATAAGGGCCCTGCCAGACGCCGGTGCAATGGATGGTGGTTGAAGGGTCGAAGCCCGCTCCCTCCAGCGCCGCCGTGGCGGTCACTATCTTGAAGACGGAGCCGGTGGGATAGGCTCCCTGGGTGGCCCTGTTAAGCAAAGGCCGCCCGGGGTCCCCCAGAAGAGCCTGCCACTCGCTGGTTTCCAACCCTTGGATTAGGGGGTTGGGGTCGAAGGTGGGATGGCTTACCATGGCCAGGATCTCCCCACTATGAGGATCCAAGGCCACAATAGCCCCGGTTTTATCGCCCAACGCCTCCTCCGCCACCCTCTGCAGGTCTAGATCTATCGTAGTGTGGATGCTGCGGCTGGGGCGGGTGAGGTATTCCCTGATTACCTCTACCACCTCCCCTTGAGGGGTGACGACGTAGAGAACCCCTCCCATCCGGCCAGCGAGATACCCCTCCCCCCACCGCTCCAAGCCGGCCTTGCCCATCATGTCGCCATCTCGGTACCCTTCATCGGAGAGTGAGGCCAACTCCTCTTGCTCGATCTCCCCCATATACCCCACGATATGGGCTGCCACGGTCCCTTGGGGGTAGATCCTTATCGGCTTCTCCCGCAGGGATACCCCAGCCAAGGAAGAGAGGGTTTCCCTATACTCGATGCTCTCCTCAAAGGTGATATCCCCGATGGGTATCCACCAGTGGGGCTGCATGCCCACGGCGTGATACTTCTCGCTTATCTCCCCCTGGCTCATCCCCAGGATGCGACTCAACTCCGAAAGGAGCCGGGGCTCATCTTGGATTTGGGCCGGTATTACCCCCACCACTACTAGAGCCCCTTCGATGGCCAAGGGCTCTCCGTTCCGGGCATAGATGTTGGCTCTGGCGGGGAGTTGCCTTTCTAGATAGAGCAGGTTCTCATCACTCAGGTCAGGGAAGATAAGCGACGGCGACCATTCCACCTTCCACCCCTCTTCCCAAACGAGAGGCAAGGTGTTCTCCACTAGAAACTCGCCCAAAAGAACGGTGCGCAGCGTTACTTGAAACCTAGCCTCCGCCTTCGCGCCCTTCTCTTCGACCTCCGTGACTTCGACGGAGAGGGAAATGACCGTGGCCTCTTCCATGACCCCCTCATACTTCTCTATGAACTTCTCCTCGCTGACAATCGCCTTTGAGGGCGAGGAGAGAAAGCCGTACATAGAGGTGTAGGCCCTTTCCTCCCAGGCGGCCAGGAACGCCTCGGCGACGGGGCGAGGAGAAGGCTTGGGAGGCGTGGGGCTGGGGGTAGCCTCTGGGGTAGAAGAGCCTTGGCAAGATACCACTAAGACAAAAAGGATGGCCAAAAGAATCAATCGCTTCATTTCTGGTTTATTATACCAGGTAAAGGCGACATAAGTAAAGATCCCGACCGATGGTCGGGATCTCTTACTTTGTGCCCAATTGACTAGCTACAGCAAGCCCGTCTGATCTCTCGAATGGCGCTATTGGTGACCCCACGGTAGTAGCCGTTAGGGGGAACAACCACAGCCAATATGAACTCTTCTCCGCTGGTAGTGAAATAGCGACATACCAAACGGACGCGGTCATCGGCCATGACGGAGACTTCATCTAAATGACCCAGGCCAACCCTCGACTGGGTCTCCCCCGCCACGCTGGCTAAGACCGCTACCATAGCCGCAACGGTCTGGAAATCGTAATCGGAGGGGACGGTAGCGATAGGCAGGCCGTCACTACTAGCCAGGACCGAGGCTTGGAAACCCCCAACCTCGTTCATCCGATGCAAAACCTCCTCAAAAACCGTTTGGGGCTGCTCCTTCTCCATGCCTCTCCCTCCAAATTAGCTCCGGGCCACCACCAGGTTGATGGCCATTTTGAGAGTGTCGATCACCCCTTGACCGCGGATGGTAACCGCTTAGAAGTGAGGACATCTGTCCCTGGCCAGATAAGAGCAGAGAATCTCGATCGGGATAGGGTCCGGCAAATCCCGTTTGTTGAACTGGAAGACCAAAGGGATGTCAAAGGGATTATACCCCAATTCTCGCAGATTTCCCATATCTTCTCTATCTTGGCCCTCAACTTGTCAGCCTGCTAATCGGCCATACAGATGACGTCATCGGCGCCCTTGAGGATCAACTTGCAACTGGCGATATAGATCACCTGGCCGGGCACGGTATAGAGGTTGAATTTGGGCTTGAAGCCCTTTATCCGCCCCAACCCCATCTGCATAAAATCGAATTGGCCTTCAGAGATAGTAGTTCGCCCCTCAGGCGAGGATCGACCCTGGATATGTTCGAGATTTGGGGCTCTTGCTGATGAGAGGCGAACCATAATAGACGATCTTCAGGTTTGAGTTTCCGCGAATTCCAGTTGAAAATACGCTACTCCCAGGCTTCCAAGGCCTGATCGAGTTGGTTACTCACCTCCAATGTCATCCTTTTCCTTGTGAGAATCATCGCAAGAAGGCGGGAAGATATCATCGCTCACCAGCCCTCTCGCCTTAGCCTCCTCAAAACTAAGGCGAAGATCTCCTTTCTCTGGAGAAAGTGGCTGGTTGCCCGATTCCTCCCCGAATATATTGCCCAACTCGCTTCCCAGGGAGGTGCCAAACTCCTCCCCCAGTGCCTCTCTGGCCTCGATTCCCTCCTCCTGGGCCATGATACCTAACAGTGTCTCCATGGCCCGTTTGGCGTATAGCCACACCATGCCTACTCTACTGGGGCCCGCTTGCCTATCGCAGAGGATGAGTAAGAGAAAGTTGTCCCCTATATTGGAGGAGTATATATGGTACCGCTCCCCTTCGTGGAAGTTGAGGTTGAAAGAGCGGCTTTCTCCCAGTTGCCGAGCCATCTCGAAGGTGGTGGCGTAGCCCCCAGCCATGAGGGAAACAAGGGCAGCGGCATCTAACTCCGTCGTCACCCCCACGTGGGCCACAAGTTCACCGAAGATATCAGCCAAAAGGACGCATTGAGCCCCCACCTCGAAACGCAACTCAGAGAGGCAGTTGTAGATGGCTTCGAAACGGTGGGGGGAGAGGGAAGAGATAACCTTCTCTCTTGCCTCGGGCGTCGTCTCCACGCTCTCAAAGGGCGGTTGCTGCCTCTCCTTAACCTCCTCGGAGAGTAGTGGTTCTCTTCCTTCAGGGGCGCTGGCCAGGATCATTTGCCCCGATTCCCCCGATACTGCGGGTGCTACCTCGTTATGGAGTTCGGGCTTCCAAAAAGCAGCGGCTTCCTTTCCTTCGGATGCTACCGTTCTGTCCTGAGGGATCTCAGGGTCCAGAAGGAAGATATCATCAGGATGTTGAATGCAAGAGGGGTCAAATCTCTCCTCCGCCGGGGGTTCAAAGGCCCTCTGGTCTCTCTCCGTGGTCTCCTCTGGAAAGGCCGCGTCTCTCAGGGCTATTTGCACCTTTTCTATGAGCCGCTCAACGGAGAAAGGTTTAGTGAGGTATTGGTAGACCTGAAGAAGATGGGCTTGAGCCTCGAGTTCGGGGGAGCCGTTCGTGGTCATGAGGATGGATAAGGTACCGGGGCTCCTCTCCCTCATCCTCCGAATCAACTCCAATCCATCGATCCCTGGCATCTTGAAGCCGGTTATGAGGAGGTCGAAACGAGAGCGTTCCATCGCCTCAAGCGCCTCCTCCCCACATCTAGCGGTTGCTACCTGATAACCCAAGCCTAGGCTCTCCAGGGTCACCCGCAGGAAGTAGACCAACCTCTCTTCGTCATCGACGATCAGAATCCGCTTGCCGATGGCTCCCTCGTAAGCGAATCTCCCCTCTTGCGAACTCATCTCTTTGCCTCACATAACCCTATGAAACGTTAAGATACATGGTCAAAATAACATAGGGGAAGGTGGCGGTCAATGGCCCAAAAGGACTATCTGGGCCAATGCAAGATTTGCCATTGACAAGGGGTAAGAACCGTATTCTCCATAAAGGCGTAGAATCGTCATTTGCTTGTGCAAGCGACCGACCTGTGTTATACTTGATTATAGAGTGTTCTTGCTCCTTTGCTGTGATCAAGCAGCGGGCAATGAATAAAGCGGAGGAAATACGATGCCACATGTAGGTCCCATGGAACTGATTATCATCCTGACCATCGTTATCATCGTCTTTGGTGTGGGGAGGCTCCCTGAGGTGGGCGGGGCCTTGGGCAAGGCCATTAGGGAGTTCCGCCAGTCCTCGCAGGGGCTGGACGAGGAGA
>CAZERB010000034.1:0-9096 GCA_964514645.1 uncultured Anaerolineales bacterium | reverse complement strand
CCCCCAAATATATCTCCCAGTTGCCCTCTCTATTGGACTGGAAGGCTAGAAACTCCGCCTCTGCTTCAGGGGTAAGCGTAGGCGATGACATAGGGAGGAAAATGGGAGTGTCAGTTGCCGAGGGGAGAGGGGTAGGGGACGACCCGGAACAACCGCTTAGAAAGAGAGCGAATACTGCTACAAAACAGCACCAACGGTACGCTATTTTACTCATGGCCGATGTTGAAGAAGTTATAGGTGGCGCGGGAGATGTCGATGAAGATCGGTTGTGCGCCGTAACCCAGCCAATCGACATCGGCGTAGACGAAGATGACGATGACGAAATCGCCTCCAGGGGAGAAGACTACCCCCGCATCTGCCACTGTATCGTTGACCTCAGGGCCAGTATAGCCATGCTTGTGGGCCAAGCGTGTTCCTTCAGGCAATCCAGCCCCTATCCAATCGTTGACCGGGTTCTTCTCCAAGAACCCTAGTATCTCCTGACAACCCTGGGGGGTTATCTGGCCCGGGAAGGCGTCAAAAAGCGGCCCTCCTCCATAGCCACATTGGTAGATCATCTGAAAGAGTAGCCCCATATCATGGGGGGAGGTCTGGATGATAGGGTCAGGGTTTGTATATTGGGCTAGCCGGTTCAGAAATGGAGAAGCGAGCCCGCTCTTAGCCCCCTCAGAAGATGGCTCCTCTCCCTCTATCCTATAGGGCTGCAATATGAAGGTCCGATTCAACCCCAAGGCCCGCATCCTCTCCGTCGTCCTCCGCGCCCCCTCCGTGGCGCTCCCTTCTCCTATGAGAGTCAAAAGGAGGTTGGCCCAATAGTTGCTGCCTACCGGGTCGGTGACGACCTTATCCATCCACCCCTTGGTTTCCAGATCTGGCTCCTCCCCGGCGAAATGGAGATAGGTTTCCAGGAGGACGGCTACCTTCACCACGCTCATCCCAGAGAAACTGATCTCTGAGTTTATCTCCATACTCTCCGGGGCCCCTGGATCGGAGATGTGGACCCCCACGATACCATCGAACTCTCGGATGCGACCCTCCACCATCCCCCGCAGAAGGTCGAGAGTGGGCTTAGAGGGCTCTTTTGTCTCCACCACCAGGTCCACATTCCTACCATCGATAGAGAGCAAAGCCTTTTCTATGCGCGCTATCGAAAGATCTAGGTTAAGCCTTTTCTCCGCCTGGCCAGGATAGAAGGAAAGGGTACTGGTTATAGGCTGCACCTCCCGTAGGGGCTGGTCGTTCCTCTCAGCCACTCCCATCAAGAAAGAGCGTAGCGCGTTCGCGTCAAACTCCGTTTGGAGGGGGATCTCACCCTCCAGTCGCTGTGGGCCGTGCATGAGGAACTCTAGGAACCCCGGCATCGCCTCTTGGTCGTGGCTTAACCGCAAAGCCTCTTCCACCACCTTTTCGCCATGCACCTCGAAACCTACATCAGCGGGGATAAGAACGATCGTTTCCGCCTCATACCTCAGGTGGAGGGGTTTAGATAGAGGAGCCACAACCATCTCCTCCAAGGTGCGAAGAGCGCCATCTGGGGTCAGGCCTCCTAAATCTACCCCTCCCGCGGTGATTCCGGGGCGGATACTTCCCAGATAGGCGCGGTAGCGGACGAACTCGAAGGCCAAAAAACTCCCCAAGATGAGGAGAAGAATTACAAAGAAGGTTACGATCCGCTTGGCCACAGGGGACCTCCCGAGGCCATTATATCTCCGGCGGGAGTCATGTCAACCTACTCGAAGACCTGGGCCAGCCACTCTTTGACCTCGGAGGGGCGAAGGTATTGCCCCAGGTAGCCATCGCCTAGGCGAATTTCCAGGTGGAGATGTACCCCAACCTCGGGCCCTATCTGGGCTTGAGGGGTCCCGGAGTTCCCGGCGTAGCCGATAATAGTCCCCTGCTTGACCTCCTGCCCCACCTCCAGCCCCTCGGCGATGCGGCTCAGATGGCAGTAGCGCACGGCGATGCCATCACCAAGGTCGATCCAAACCTGTCGCCCCCGCAACCTGTCCAAGATATCGGGTGGCGTGTAGTGGGTCTCCTGAGTCTCAGCCAACATCTCTGCCATCTCTTCCGCCGTCGGCTCCGAGTATTCATCGTCGGCCCTGATCACCACCCCATCGGTCATCGCTAGAAGGGGGGTATCTTCGGTCACCGCTCCCTCTCGACCCAGATAGAAATCGCTCCCCTCGTGGACGCCGTAACGGTATAGCCTTGGGGCCCCGGGGAAGAGGAAAGCCCTATCGGGGAGGCGTGTCCCCTCAATGGGAGAGATGAAGGGAGGCAGGGTTTCCAGTATCTGGGGGTCATGGGGAAGAAGGGATGTCACAGGCTCAGCAGGTGGCTTTTCCTCTGTTGGCAGCGTCCGTCCAGGATAGGCGTAAATGGCGTCGCGGCTAGCGAGGTAAAGCCTATCCCCTTCAGCGTAGAGGGCATGGATCTCAGCCCCTCCTCGGAGATAATATTGCCGCACCATCTCGCCGCTCTCCTTATCCAAGAGGAGGAGGCGATAGTCGTCTATCAGATAGAGGTAATCCTCATTCACGAAGAGAAGGGTAGGCGACACTAAACTCGGAGGGTTAAAACTCCGCACCATCTCGTAGGGAGGGCCCGACAATTTAACCAGTCGAGCCTGAGAGCCTCCTTGAATCAAAAGATAGAGATCCTCGCTCACGGCTAGGTCGATAGCCTCCTCCAAGCCCAACTCATCAGCGACCACCTCCCCCTTTTCGCCCTGGTGACGCCAGATTTGACCCAAATTGATATCCGAAAGATAGAAATCGTGTTTGTAGGAAGCCACACTAGCCAGGTATTGGCGGGGTTGGGCACTAGGCATGTTGGCCGACCTCTCAAGGCTCCATCTTCCATCTTCTGGGAAATAGCGATAGAGGTCTCCAGAGCGGTCAAGGAGGAGCAGGCTGTCACCTGAAAAGGCGAGATCGCCCAACTCCTTTATGGGCACCCCTTCCACAGCGTTGCCTAAAGGCCTCACGATACGCCACCTCCCCGGATCCTCCAACTCAACCGCCTTGAGAAGCCCTTCGTCCACCAGATAGGCTGTGCTATTTAAGACCACCATCCGTAAGGGGTGGACAAAGGTTCCCGGAGCGTAGCGGTAGATAGTAGCGTTCTCTTCGTCCAGAAAGATTGTGCCAGTCATCTGGATAGTTGGAGTTGGTATGATGGGGGTACAGGTTGGCGTAGGCGTACTGGTTGGCGTCGCCGTAGGGGTCTGCGCCGACCTAGGCGTAGATGTAGGAGCAAGGGTAGGGGTTAAACCCTCGCTAGCACAGCCGACGATGAGGGCCAAAGCCACAAGGAGCCAAGCCACTCTCCAATTAATATTCATGGGACACAATCTCCGCTACAGACTCCATCACCGCCTGGAGGCCTCTCAGGTTCCTCTCCAGTTCGGTATCTGTCTTGTTGGTGAGTTCCACATCAACGGCGGCAACACCTCGAAAGGCGAGATAGTCCACTATGCTGCCGGTGACGGGGTAGCCTATCGATTCAGCCTCCTCATACCCTGTAGCCTCGGCTAAGAGATGGGCCAACTGGCGAGAGGGGCCTTCGCCGCATCCCCCCGCCAGGACCAGGCCCGCCTGGCTGTGATATGAGATCACGACTTGCGCATCGACTAGGAAGTCGCGCAAGGTTCGGATCTCCACCTCGGAGAAAGGGTATTGACCCCCGCCCCCAGGTATATGGCCATCCGAATCGAAGATGTCTGGGCTCCAGTCGTTCTCGGGACAACCATCTTGGTCGGTATCGGCGTTGCGGTTGAGATCGACGCCTCGGGCATTGAATCGCGTGCCACTGGCGAGGCCGTCGGGGTTGATAGTGGGGATGATCCAGAGCGTGACCTCAGATGGCACCTCCGTAGAGCTTTCCTGGTAATGAGTCACTACCTCAACCATCAGCCGATATGTATTCTCCTCCGTCCCCCCATGGATATTTCCTACCAAAACTACCTTAACTTCGCCCCATCCGAAGCGATGGGCCATTATGGGACGATCCTCCCATGAGTAGCCGAGAAGCCTCCTTTCGTGGAACTGAGGCGTGGGTGAAGGAAGAGACTGCCTCGGCGTTGGCGTAGGCAGGGTCAGGGACTGGGTAGGTGGCACCAAGGTGGGCGAAGGCAAAACCGAAGGCTCTACCGATGCCGAGGGGCCCCCGCAACCGACCGCTGAAATCATCAAGACGATGGAAAGTAGCCAGTATCTCATCACTCTTTGGAATAGACAGTATAGATGACCGGATGCCCCTCTTCGTCAAGCAGGGGGCGGGGTTGAACGCCATCCACGATCTCTACCGGGATGACCTCCGCTCGCTCTAACCCACGAGCGGTGAAAAAGGCTCGAAGGATAGTTCCTTCTTCCTCCCAAGGCATGTCGAAGACGAAATCACCCAGGCTGTAGGCGATAAAGCCCTCCAAATAGGGGGTCGTCTCCTGCACAAGATGGGGGTGGTGGCCGATCACTAGGGTGGCCCCCGCTTCCACAGCCGCTTGAGATACCGCCAACTGCTCTGCATCCGGCTGGCTTTGATACTCGGCCCCCAGGTGCATGATGACGACCACCAGATCGGCCTGCTCCTTCGCTCGCCAGACATCTTCTCGTACCCTATCGACCTCGGCAAAGGCCACTCTAGTCTCCGTGGGCACCTCCAATGATCCTTTCCACCTGATAGATGCGTAGGCTAAGAAGGCTATCTTTACCCCCCTCACCTCTATTATTGCCGGCCGATGGGCCTCTTCTTCGGAGAGGCCAGCCCCCACATATAGAATCTCACTATCTTCTAACCCCTCCAAGGTATCTCTCATCGCCTCCTCGCCGAAATCGAGGAGATGATTATTGGCCACGCTTACGATATCAAAGCCTGCCCAGGACAAAGCGGAGAGGTTTCGAGGATGGGCCCGGAAGAGGAACCGTTTATCTATCGCTTCTCCCCGAGTGGAGAGGGGACACTCTAGGTTCCCCAGGGCGATATCCGCCGAGCGCAGTAGGTCTCCGGTGGCAGCGAAGGGGAACTCCGCCCCATATTGGTTCATCCTCTCCTCCACGGTGCGACAGAGGAGGATGTCGCCCACAGCCACAAGTTCGACCGGGCCCGCATCTGGAGTTGAGGAGGCGGAAAACGCCAGTGAGGGGTAAGGGGTTATCTGCGGAGTCTCAGCCTCTGTCCTGCCTGGAGTCATCTCTAAAGCGTATAGATAGATCCCTGAACGAAGGATGATCTCCGGTCGCCCGTCTCCCTCCAGATCGTGAGCCAGGAGGCCGTGGATCCTGTCCCCTACGTGGTAATTGCCCAAAAGCCGCCCGTATCGATCCAAGAGGTAGATGGTACCCTCGTCTCCACCAGCGGCTATAACCCCCTCTCCATCGAGAAGAAAGATGTCCAAGGCCCAGACCCCGCTTCCAGTGGCAAAACCCCACCCCTTTTGGCCATCCAAGAGGTAGATCTGACCATCGTCGTACCCAGAACCAAAGGATATCTTGGGCGAACCCTCGATGTCGGCGATGTCAAGCGTGGGTATACTGCTCCCCATATCTCGCCGCCAGAGAAGTTGGCCATCGCTGGACAGAAGGTGGAGAACCCCTTCGCTAGAGCCCACAACTATCTTCTTGCCCTCAAAATCATAAATATCTATCTTGCGTATATAGCCTCCAACCTCATAATTCCAAAGGCGCTCTCCCCCAGAAGTAAAAGCGGTCACTCCTCCTTCCTCGGAGGCTACGATTATCTCCCCCTGGCCATCGCTTTGCAAATCGAAAACCAGGATGTTGGTCGCGCCCCCAGCCAAGGCTCTTCGCCAACGCAACTCTCCATCGCCATCTAAGAGATAGAGATACCCGTCCCAAGAACCAGCCAGGACCTCCTGGCTACCATCCCCGTCCAGATCTTGGGCCGCCACCTCCGTCACCCGACTCCCCGTAGTGTACCGCCAAAGGAGGCGACCATCAGAACTCAAGGCGTATATATTATTGTCATCGGAGCCGGCTATGACCTCTCCCTGACCATCTCCTTCCAGGTCAGCCAGGGCTACGGTGTAGATGGCCGCTCGGGCGGTATACCTCCAAAGAAGGTCGCCTCCACTGGTGAGAAGATAGACGTTTTTATCCTGGGAGCCCGCTACCAGTTCGCTTTTGCCATCCCCATCTATATCCCCGGCCGCCAAATCCCAAACCACCTCATCGGCCGGATACCTCCATAGTGGCCTTATCTCCAAAGGCCTGAGAGGAGGGATGCTGGTAGGGGTAGGCGTAGGTGATGGAGCAGACGGAATGGGCGTGGCCGAGGGCTCAAGGGTGGGTAGAGGCCCCGGTTCGGTCTCAAGGTGTGTACAGCCAATAATAAGTAGAAAGGCTAAAGCGATCGGGAGGGAAGTCTCCCAGATCCATCTCCCCTCATTGAGTAGCATGGCGTCTTACCTCGGTGAAGAAGTTGCGGAAGATCCTCTCATGGCTACCATCGTAGACCTGGTAACCTCTCTTGGCCATCTCCTCGCCGTCGATCCCCACGTTGGAGAGCCAAGTGGCGCCCCGAAGCACCCCCTCCGCCAGGGCGGGATCGAACTGAAGGTTGAACTGCACCCCCCACACCGGCAGATCTCCGTAGCGGAAGACCTGAACCGCGCACAGGTCGGAGGAAGCCAGATTCAAAGCGCCTGCGGGCAACTGGGTGATATGGTCGCAATGCCAGAGGAAGGCATAAAATTGAGGGCTGATATCTCCAAAGAGAGGGTCGTTAAGGCCAGCCGGGGTCAATGTGACCTCATACCATCCTACTTCCCAAGGCCCTCGCTCTACCTTCCCTCCCAGCCAATGAGCCAGCAGTTGGTGGCCCAAACAGACCCCAAATATGGGCATGCCTTCTTCGACGGCCAAGAGCACTCGATCTCGCTCCGCTCGGAAAAAGGGGGCCTCGAACTCCTCGGGAGAGTACTCTCCTCCGCTCAGGATCAAGGCATGATAGCCCACCAGATCTGGGATAGATTCGCCTTCATAGACCCGGACCGGGATCGACGAAACCCCGTTCTGAGCCAGAGAACGATCCAGGACCAGAACGCGCGAGGGACCATGCTCGAGGACCACGGCTTGCAAGGGGAAGTCCAAGGTAGAGGGTGCAACGGTAGGTGAGGGAGTGGGTGAAGGGGTGGACGTCGGCGTTGGGGTATTAGTAGCCGTGGGGGAAGGGAGCACCTCTGTTTTGGTGGGGATAGGGGTTGGCTCGGTGCTAATGGTGGGCGTGGATTCCGCCATAACCGTTGGCTTATCGCTTCCGCAGCCAGTGAGGAGGCCGCCCAGAGCCGCTCCACCCCAAAGCAGAAACTCTCTCCTGGTCAAACGCGCCATGCTTTCAAGAGCCATAGAAGAGGACCAGATAGGCCAGGGCCAAGAGGCCCACCAGAAGAAGGGCGGTGAGAGTGCTAACTAGAGGGATGAAGAGCGGTGAAGGAGAGACCCCTTCTTTCTTTGAGACTTTGGGCGGGCCGACGCCCACCGGCTCTACCCTTTCTGCTCGGAAAAGTCTCACCGCCTCCTGCGGGTTAACGCCGAGGAAGCGGGCATAGATCCGCAGGTAACTTTTGGCTTCCACCTCGCTGAGAAAGGCGGTATACTCCTCCCTCTCCAAGGATCGGGCATACTTCTCCTCGATCCCCGTGGCCTCTCTGATTTGGGCAAAGGAGAGACCCCTCTCTTCCCGCCTCCTCCGCAAAAGTTGACCCACTCTTCCCATAGCGCCCTCCAACTCTTATCATTTTAACCTATACCCTTGAGAGAGGCAAGAGAGTGGGGGCTGTAAATGCCTAAGAGCGCGCAAAACAAAAGACAGGCGTTTTTTCCCCACGGCCTGTCTTGATAGAATTGTAGCAGTGAAATCTATTGCACTGTTATGGGAACGCGCACGGTGCGCCAGCCTCCCTATTGGTTAAACCAAGTGACGCCTTCTTGAACCATATCGAACTCAACGATATAACTCCCTGGCGAGGATGGTGCACGGACATTGACACACAAGGCGCAAGCAAATTTACCCCTCGTCGCTCTCCCTACCTCCTAGCCACCTCGGCAACTATATATTGCCCTATCTCAACATCAGGTGGTATGGGTTGTCCTGGCTCACCCTTATATAGAATTCGGTAGAAAACGATCTTCTTGCCATCTGGAGACCAGAAGGGATTATATGCGTCTTCTAGGCTGGTATCCAAAACCCTCAAATCCGTACCATCAACATTTATCAACCTTATCGTACTCTCCCCTTCCCTGAACCCATCTGAAAAGGCAAGAACCCTACCATCAGGTGACCAGCAAACATTGCGAGGGAAACCTGCATATATCTCCCTTTTCCCCAACCCATCGGCATTCACCACCCATATTCGCGCAGAACCACTTTGGTGGTGATCACTGGAAGCCCATGCCACTTTGCTACTATCAGGAGCCCATACCGGGAGGCTATGAAGTACCCCTCGGTCATTTACCAAAACGGGGTTAGAACCATCTAGGCCAGCAATCCACATGTAATCAATCCACCCCGTTTCTGGATCACTCACCGTGTAATAGAACGCAACCCTCTCCCCATCCGGCGAAACCTGATATCCGTAGCGGGAATCAGTGGACACCGCAAGCGAGGCCATATTGCTTACCTGCCTCTCCTGGCCCCCATCACGGCCCACCGCCCAAACGTTTCCTCCTCTCAGAAAAGCCACCTCGCCACTGGGCAACCACTGCAATGGCAAAACATCTCCTTCAGCCAGCATCCTAGAAGTTAAATCCCTTGTATCCACCACCCAAATCTCGCCGCTTAATTCATACGGCTCCCTGGGAACTGCATATGTCACATATTGTCCATCCGGTGACCATGCCGGCATGTTAGCCTTCGATGCTATCTTCACAATCCCGCTACCATCATAATTCGCAGCCCATAGTTCCAAGTAATACTCAAGCCATTTTCCCAAGAGAATCCTTTCCCCATCAGGCGACCAGCCAAAAAAGCCCATCTCTGGAGGCAAAGGAATGACTCTGGTAATTACAAACTCACCCGGGGGAAGAGTGGGCACCGGGGTATAAGTTGGAATCGGCACAGGGGTGGGCACAATGA
>CAZERB010000033.1:0-9315 GCA_964514645.1 uncultured Anaerolineales bacterium | reverse complement strand
ACATCCGGGAGAGGTCTTTAGCGGTCTCTTCGGAGATAACCCGTCGTCGCACCACCGGTTGGATCTCCGTGACGCTCCCATCCTTCCTGAAAATCTTCTGCACCAGGTAGGGTCTCATCAAGAGCCCTCCGTTGGCTATAGTGGCCATAGCATTTACCAACTGCAATGGGGTGACGCCGATCCCCTGGCCGAAGGAGTTAGTCCCCAGGTCTGATTCATGCCATTGGGCGTCTCCTGGTGTCTTTACAATCCCGCTTACTTCCCCGGCCAAATCTACCCCTGTAGGCTCGCCGAAGCCGAACCTCCGCACGTACCTATAGAACTTCTCGGCCCCGATCTTGGTACTCACAGTGGCCGCTCCCACATTGAGGGAGTAACTTAGGATCCCGGTGATGGTGGTCTCGCCTCGGGCTCGCCAATCCCAGTTGGCTATCACTTGTCCCCCCACCAGGATAGAACCGGTGTCGTTATATGTGGTCTCCGGCGTCACCTCACCGGTATCTAGAGCCGCGGCGATGGTCACTGGCTTAAAGACCGAGCCTGGCTCATAGACCTCGCTTATGGCAGGGTTGACGAAAAGTTCCTCCGAGGTTTCATAGAAACGGGTGGGATCATAGCGTGGGTAGCTAGCCATAGCCAGGATTGCCCCGGTCCAAGGGTCCATGACGATGATGGTGCCTCCTTCACCCCCACACTCCTCGATAGCCTTCTCTAATTTTTCTTCTACCAGGCCTTGAATAGTGCGATCCAAAGTGAGAACCAGGGTGGGGCCCTCCTGGGCGGGAACGTAACTGCCGTAACCGGCGATCATCTGTAAGCCGGAAGGGTCTCTTTCCCCCCCTCTCGACCCCGGCTCACCTTGCAGGATATCGTCGTAATATTCTTCCAGGCCGTAGAAACCGTCGCCCTCAGCCCCCACGAAACCCAAAAGGTGACAGGCCAACTCCTTCTCAGGATAGATTCGCTGAGGCAGGGGGATGGCTCCCACGCCCGGGAGGCCCCGGGAGGCTATCTTCTCCCCCACATTTAGGGGTATCCCTTTGGCTAGTGTCACGCTCAGATCCTTTCGGTCAAGGAGCGCCCAAAGAGCCTCAGGTGGCCTTTCAAGGAGAGAAGCGAGTTGCTCCGCTGTCCAACGAGGGTCGAGAACATCTCTGGGGGTGGCGAAGATCTCGTACTCGAAGATATCAGTGGCCAGAAGCGAACCTGTCCGATCCAAAATTGCCCCTCGTTGGGGAGGGATGACCCTGGTTTGATAATGTTCCAGTTCGGCCAACTCCAGGAGTTCTTGGCGACGCACCACCTGCCAGTAGATAATGCGCCCCACGAGGATGAGGGAGAAGGCGAAGAAGACGGCTGCAAGGACAACTAACCGCCTATGAGATCGCTGGCGTGACTCCGAGTTCATCTTTTATCCACTATCTCCACTTCGTTTTCTTTCCCTATAGTGAGATCGCTTGCCTCCCTGGTTCCTTCGCTCTTCGCTTGTCCGAAGAGAAGAACCTGAAGGGAAGAGAGAACTCCCCCCCAGAGGCCATCCCCTTTCGAGAAGGAGAGATCGTCTTCTTTGACGGGGGCGGAAGAGATTTCGCTTTCTTGGATATAGAGATATTCCACGTTTTGCGGTGGCCCCAAACCGAGAAGGCGGGCTCTCTCACGAATGCGAGAAAGGTTTTCCAATTCCGCTATTTGGTAGCGGACCTCCGCACTTTCCCGCCGCAGGTGCTCTCGCTCAGAAGCCAACCGCTGAAGCTGCAGGGCGGTAGTCGTAGCCTCGCTGGCCTGCGTGAGGTAGAACCAACCTATTAGGCTAGCCAGGATGAAGAGAACCGCTAGCAAGCCGATGGTCTTCCCTTGGAGTTGAAACCGCTTTCTCTCTTGCCTAGGGTGAGTCTGGGCGATATAGGAGATAGGCCTATTGTTCGACACTTTGAAGTCGGGCCGCGATTCTAAGCCTAGCGCTCCGGCTGCGAGGGTTCCTTTCGACCTCCTCTGAGGTTGGTCGGATAGGTTTCTTAGTGATGACCTGGAGGCTTCGGCGATGACCACACCTGCAGACCGGGACCTCCGGAGGGCAGAGACAATCCCTGGATTCCCGCTGCATGAACTCTTTGACGATTCGATCCTCTAAAGAATGAAAGGAGATAACCGCCAGCCGTCCCCCCACGGCCAATATCTCCACCGCCTGGGGTAGGATCTCTTCCAGGGCGGTCAATTCGTCATTTACAGCGATGCGCAGGGCCAGAAAGGTCTTGGTAGCGGGGTGGAGTTTGCGGCGTCGCCCCACCACCTGGGCCACTATAGCAGCCAGTTCTCGAGTGCTCTCGATGGGTCGATGGAGCGTTATGGCTCGGGCGATCGCTCTCGCTTTCGGCTCCTGGCCGTACCGTCTAAGGAGGCTAGCCAACTCCTCCTGGGAGAGCCCGTTCACCAGTTCTGCGGCCGTCAATTTCTGCCTGGGCGAGAAGCGCATATCCAAAAAGCCCTCCCGGAGGAAAGAGAACCCCCGCTCTGGTCGATCCAGTTGTAGAGAGGATAGACCCAAATCGAGCAGGATCCCGTCAACCGGGTGAAAGTGATGCTCCATTGCCACCCTTTTCAGATCTCGGAAATCAGCCTCCACAAGTAGAGCCCTTTCCCCAAAGGGGGCTAGACTCCTTTGGGCTACCTTTAGCGCCTCGGGATCGAGGTCGATGGCTAAAAGCATGCCTTTAGGGGCGGATCGAGAGAGGATACCAGCGGCATGTCCTCCAGCCCCTACTGTACAATCGATATACCGTCCGCCAGGCTTTACTTGGAGTCCGGATAGGACCTCTTGGCAGAGGGCGGGAAGGTGTTGGCTAGATGCCCAGGTCGGCCAGTTGCTCAGCGATGATGTCTCCCTCTTCTTCGACCTTCTTCCTCACCTCCTCCCAGCGGATAGGGTTCCAGATCTCCAGACGAGCATATAGGCCGATGACTACGCTCTCGTTGTCGATGCCTGCATATTCCCGCAAATATTGAGGTAGAAGGATGCGTCCCTGTCTATCCGGTTCGCAATGGATAGCCCCAGAGTAAATGAGACGCGTAAAGGTCCGGGCATCTTTCTGGGTAATGGGGAGGCCGTTGATCTTCTGAGCCAATTTGTCCCACTCAGGGAGGGGGTAGACTAGAAGGCAGCGATCGAGGCCCCGAGTGACCACCATCCCTTGGGCCAACTCGGCGCGAAATTTGGCGGGAATGGTGAGCCGCCCCTTGCTATCTATAGTATGGGAGTACTCTCCTAAGAACATATGTTCTAAAATCTCCCACCTGGCCCATCTTTCAAGGCCTTAAATGGGTAATCTTTCCCACTTTACCCCATTTTGCACCAGAATTCCCCACCATTATACACCACTTTACCCCCGCTGACAATACCTCTAAGGTGCTATGCGCAGAATTTTAAGGTTTTGGAAGAAATTTTAAGGTTTCGGAGAATATGGTGTGGGGCTGTAAAGAGGAGGGAAAGGGGGTGACAGCTCTGTTCTATCCCCAGGAAGACGAGAGAGGTAGGGATCTCTTACCTTCGACGGGGAGATTATCGGTGAAAAGTCTTGTTGCAGAGGGAGATGGTTACCTCTCCCGTATTCGCGACTCTGTAGCCCGGCTCAAAGGTGATATCGATCTTCTCTCGAGGGGGTGCCATCGAGGACTACGCAGTGCTCTAGATCGAGTTTCGAAAGTGGCCCCACACCCTCTTTGTCATCAGAGGTCCCTAAGGCAGACTTTCGGTAGCAAGTTGGGTCCCGCTTCTCACTGGTGGGGGTGAATATGACGCTCGGGGTGGCGATGAGGGTGAGCGTGCTCCAGGCGCTCGTGGTGATGGCGATGCTCGTGGGTGAGGTTGCAGCGGAGGAGCAGTTCTTGGCCGGAGAGGATCTCTTGGGGGGTGCCTTGGGTGATCAACCGGTTCTCCTCGCTGAGGACGTAGATCCGGTCGGCGATGAGATCCACCACGTCTAGGTCATGGGTGGCGGTGATGACCGTGTGTCCCTCCTTATTTATTTGGCAGATGAAATTGAGGAACCAACTCTCGGTTCGAGGGTCGAGGCCAGCCGTGGGCTCGTCAAGGAGCCAGACCTCCGGATGCAAGGAGAGGATGGAGGCTATGGCTACCTTCTTCTTCTCCCCCTCGCTGAGGTGGTGGGGCGCTCGATCCCGTAGGCTCTCTATCCTCAAGAGTCGTAACGCCTCTTCCACCCGGCCAACTACCTCTTCTTGGTCTAGGCCTATTTGTAAGGGGGCAAAGGCTACCTCGTCCCAGACGGTGGGGGAGAAGAGTTGTACGTCGGGGTCTTGGAAGAGGAACCCAACCCTTCGGCGGAAGGAGAAAGCGAAGGGTTCGTCTTTCAAAGCCTCCTCGGTCAGGGGGTGGCCGAAGGCTCGCACCTGACCAAGGGCGGGGAAATATAGGCCGGCCAGGATCATGAGCAGGGTGCTTTTCCCGGAGCCGTTGGCTCCCAGTAGGGCTACCTTCTCCCTTTCGGCCACAGCCAGGCTCACGTCACGTAGAGCGGTGACCTTCCCATCGTAGGTGAAACTCACCCTTTCCAGTTCGAAGACCGGTTCTTCGCGCATCTTCAGGTACCCATCAAAATGGCAAGGAGAGCCAGGGCTAGAAGGGTGGCCCCCCACAGCCAATCGGAGGGTTTGAGGCGGAAAGTGCCCAACATTTTAGCCTCTCCCTGGAAGCCGCGGGAGAGCATGGCCAGATAGACCTCCTGGCTGAGATGGTACGATTTGGCCAGGAGAGTGCTGGCGCTGGTGGCTATCCAGCGGCGGTTCTCCCCACCCGACATTTGGCCCACCGTGCGACTCTGGCGAGCCAAAAACATATTGTTAGCGGTGTGGAGGAGAAGAAAGGCGTACCGGTAGGCCATGCCTAAAATGAGGATAAAGGCCGAGGGTAAACGAAGGATACGAAGAGCCTTGAGGAGGGTGGCCCAGGGAGTGGTGAGAACTGAAAGGACGGCTAGGGAGACGGAGGCCCCGACCCGCAAGACCAAAAAGGTCGCCGTGCGCAAACCCTGCATGGTGATGGCTAGATGGAACCGTTCGCTCTGCCATAGATTAACTATGGGCTCTCCCGGAGTGAAGATATTGAAGAGGGCGGGTAAGGCGACCAGACCGGTGAAGAAGGGCATAAAGAGCCAGACTCGCTTGATGAAGAAGCCCAGAGGTATCCGGGAACGCCAAGCCAGAAGGAGGGTCAGAAAGTAAAGCACTACGATGATGAGGAGTCCTTGGGAGAGACTGACCGCCAGCAGCAAGGCCAGGAAGGTGATCACCTTCACTCGGGGATCTAGTTTTTGCAGGAAGCCGTCTCTCCTCGCCATTTCTTCAGAAAAGATAGCCTTCTCCAACGTAGCAGTGATATCAGCGATGCTCCTCTCGATAAAGCCTCGCCTAGCGTTCATTACACCTCCGAAACAAAGGCGATTTATGGCTACCGCATCAGATTTCGGTTGGCTGCCTTAACACTATTCTGCTGACCAGCCAGGCGACCAGCGAGACCAGAGCGATCCCCACGACGGCGGAGAGAACATACCCTAGGTTGGCGTTGAGTCCTGGCACTTCGTAGTCGGGGATGGGAGCGGGCCAAATACCCCCCAACCGCTCCAACCCTTCAGGGATGAAGCCCAGCCCCAAACCCCGCAACTCCTCTCCACCCCACTCGCCCCAAGCCGTTCCCGGGGCTAAGAGTCCCAGCGGGGCCAGGAGTATTAAGATGGCCAGTCCGATCCACAGTATCCTCGTCCTGGGGGAGGCGACGGCCCTTTCCTTGGCCTCTGTCGGGAGTTCGGTGGTCAAGATCAATAGGGGCTGATTGGCTCGTTGTAGATAAGCAACTATCGATCCGGTTATGAGGGCCTCAACAACGCTGGCCACCAGGAGATGGGGCACCAACATAGCTGGGATGGCCACCGAAAGGCCATAGGGTGCGTAGAGGGGTGTCCCGTCGGCGGCTCTAAAGAAGTAAGGTTGGAGGCCGAACTCAATAGCCGCGAAGAGGGCAGCGATGCTAAGAGCGACATAGCCAGCCACAGCTGCGCCGATGGGCCGGCGTAGCGAGGCCAGTTCGCTTCGCCCGCTTACCCAGCGATAGATATAGTAGCCTACGAAGGGCATCACCACAGCCATGTTGAAGCAGTTGGCTCCGAAGGCCAAGATCCCTCCGTCGCCGAAGAAGAGGGCTTGGATGGCCAAGGCCACGGAGATGGCGATCACCGCCGCCCAAGGTCCCAAGATGATGGCTACCAGGACGCTACCCACAGCGTGGCCGGTGGTTCCACCGGGGAGGGGGACGTTGAACATCATGATGACGAAAGAGAAGGCGGCGAAGAGGGCGATGAGAGGTACCATTTTGGCGGTCAAAATCCGTTTCACCTTCTGGCTGGCCCTGTACCAGAAGGGTATAGCCGCGGCGTACATCACGGCACAAGTAGCGGGGCTGAGATATCCGTCTGGGATATGCATTTTGGTGCTCTTTTCCTATTACGGTTTGCGCTCCTAGATGGTGATACCTCTAGAGCCACCAACTCTTAGAGGAGTCCGTCAAGGGCTTGAAGAAGATCTTCCACGGCGCTGCGGATGGGCGACTCTTTGGGCAGGTCGACCAAGGGCTTGCCCAAGGCGTCATAATCGGCTACCGTCGCGTCTTCTGGTATCAAGCCCGCGAGTTCGAGCCCCTTTCCCTTTATAATGCTCTCCAATTGGGGAGCGAGACTGGGCCGGCTATCTCCATCTCTGGAGACGCGGTTCAATACGAGTCGACTATGGGACACATGGGTGTCTAACTCTTTTATCAGGTCGACGATACGGGAGGCGGCGATGAGGCCTCGCATGGTAGGGTCGGAGACGATGAGGAGAAGATCCACATCTCGTGTGGTGCGGCGGCTGAGATGCTCCAGGCCGGCCTCGTTGTCGATGACCACGTAGTCGTAACTCTTGGCCAGGCGGTCGATGCAGAAGCGGAGCACATGGTTGGCGGCGCAGTAACAGCCTGGCCCTTCGGGGCGGCCCATGGCCAGAAGGTCGAACCCTTTGGCCTCTACCAATGCTTGATTGATCCGCACCTCCAGATAGTCGTGCTTGCTAATGCCCCCCAGGCCTCCCCTGTATACCTCTTGGAGGGTCTCTTCCCGAATATCGCCTATCGTCTCCTCTAAAGGTACACCTAGGACTAGATGGAGGTTGGTGCTGGGGTCGGCATCTATGGCTAGGATAGTGCCAGAGTTATGCTCTATCAGGTGTTGAATCAGCAAGGCTGCAACCGTAGTCTTGCCGGTGCCTCCCTTTCCAGCCACGGCGATGGTCCTAGTCATCACCTTCCCCTTTCCCATCCCTTCCCACGGGATCCCTTTGGGACGGGATCCCTGTCCCACAGGGATACTTTACGTATGGGACGGGATCCTGTAAGGAGACAATTGGCGCAGAGGCCGAAGATAGCGAAATGGTCTATCTGGGCCTTGAAGCGATACTCCTCTTCTAAAGCCGCTTCTAACGGCTCCAGAAGGCGATGGTCGAACTCTAAGATCTTGCCGCAACGTAGGCAGACCATGTGGTGATGGCGCTCCTCCTTCAATAGTTCATACACGACCGAGCCCTGACCTAAGTCGGTGGCACAGAGGGCATGATGTTCCTTCAAAAGTTCCAGGGTTCGATAGATGGTGGAGAGGTTGATGTGAGGGTACTCTTCTCTAACCTGCTCGTAGATATCCTCCGCGCAGATGTGCCCAGGGCTATCTAGGATGGCTTGGAGTATCAGCATCCGTTGCGGCGTGGGGCGTAAGCCCAAATTACTTAGTAACGTCTCACTCTCCGCTCTCGTCATCGTATCTCCATTTTGCAATTAGTTGCAATTACATATTTTAGCACAAAACTATGTGGTTGTCAAAAAGGACCGTGATTGACAAAAGATCTCTCAGATCATATTATTCCTCCAGCGGGAGACCGATGTGGATATATATTGGGTAAGGTTTACAGAATATCGCCGCTGGGTGGTAGTGCTCCTAGTTATCGCCATTGGCTTGGCCATCGCCTATCTACCTTTGACTTGGGCGGGGGTCTCGATATTGGGGGCCATCGCCTTCCTGGCCATCCTCATCCGCCCCCATCTGGGCCTCTATCTCCTCATCTTCTCCATCCCCTTCGGCTCATGGAGGGAAGTTCAGGTGGGGGTGATGAGCGTGGGGGTGACGGAGGTCCTCGTCGGCTTGGTGCTGGCCGCCTGGCTGGCCCAGATGGTCGCCAGTCGGGAGATCAGGATCGAGCCTGCGCCTCTTCTTCTCCCCTTGCTCCTCTTTCTCGCCGCCATCTCCTTCTCTCTCTTGAACGCCCTTTCCATGCAATACAGCCTCAAGGGGCTCCTTGTCTGGCTGGAGATCTTGGGCATATACCTCTTTGTGGCCACCGCCCTCGGGGAGAGAGGTGTCAAGATAGCCATCATCGCTATCCTCATCGCTGGAAGCCTTGAGGCACTGCTGGGGGTCTATCAGTTTCTCTTCGGCGTGGGGCCGGAGAGTTTCCTCCTCTTTGGCCGCTTCAGTCGGGCCTACGGCACATTCGGTCAGCCCAACCCCTTCGGCGGGTATCTGGGGCTGATATTACCTTTGGCCCTGGCCATCGCTTTCGCTGGCTGGCGGAGGCTTAAAACCTTGCTCTTCTGGGGCCTGGCAGTCATCGGCCTAGCCGTCATGGGAACGGCCATGGTGATGTCTTGGTCTAGGGGGGCTTGGTTGGGGGCCCTGGTTGCTTTGGGCTTCGTGGCGGTGGTGGGGGTTTGGACGGAGGCTTTTGAGCCTCAACTAATAGGCGTACTCATGGGAGTCGGGGCAGGGGTTTTGAGCGTTCTCTGGTTTGGAGCCAGAGATATGGCCTTGGGCATCCTTGTTGGCCTTCTCGTAGCTATGGTTATAGGCGGGCTGATGTCCACCGCTCTGCGACGCCGTTGGGCGTTTCTGCTTTTGACTCTCCTACTCCTCTCGGGGCTCCTCTTTTTCCTCCTAGGAGGGGGGAGGCTCATACCGACTGCCCTAGTCGAAAGGCTACTCGATTTTCTGCCCTACCTCAGGGTCACCAGTGTAGAAGGGATACCCATAAGCGATGAGAACTATGCTACAGTGGAGCGGCTGGCCCATTGGCAGGCCGCCTGGAGGATGGTGAGCGATAAGCCGCTTTTGGGGGTGGGGATCGGGAACTACGTCCCCGTCTATCCTGCCTACGCCCTGCCTGGCTGGGCGGACCCCATGGGCCATGCCCATAATTATTACTTAAATATCGCCGCCGAGGCGGGGC
>CAZERB010000032.1:0-9320 GCA_964514645.1 uncultured Anaerolineales bacterium | reverse complement strand
CCCCCACGCTCGGGTCTTGAAGATAGATGTTAGCCAAGCGGAGGCTTTGCCTGGCGTGGTGGCCATTCTCACCAGCAAAGATGTGCCGGTGAACGAGTACGGGATCAATATCACCGATCAGCCGGTGCTGGTGGGGGAGGGGGAAAAGGTGCGTTGGCTTGGGGACCGGATAGCCATTGTCATCGCCGAAAGCGAAAAGATAGCCCAGGAGGCCTGCCAACTGGTGCGGGTGGAGTATGAGCCCTTACCGGTCGTAACCGACCCCCGCGAGGCGATGAAGCCAGATGCACCCTTAGTCCACGATGAGCGGGGTGATAGCAACATCCTGAAGCATATCAAGATACGCAAAGGGGATATAGAGAAGGGATTCGCTGAGGCGGACATTGTGATTGAAAGTTACTACGTCACCCCTCACGTGGAGCACGCCTATATGCAACCCGAAGCCGGAGTGGGCTATATCGACGAGCAGGGGCGGGTGACGGTCATCGCCGCCGCTCAATGGTCTCACGATGACCTCCATCAGATATCCCATATGTTGAATCTGCCCCTAGATCAAGCACGAGAGATCGTGCCCGCTATCGGAGGAGCCTTCGGCGGACGAGAGGATATGTATATCCAACACCTTTTGGCCCTTTGTGCTTATTGCGTCCGCCGACCGGTGAAGATGGTCTTCGATCGCGAAGAGTCGGTCATGCGCACTGGCAAGCGCCATCCCTATTACATGAGGTATAAATGGGGTGCTACTCGTGCTGGGAAGTTAACGGCCATGGAGATCGAGATCATCTCCGATGCTGGAGGCTATGCCTCCACGAGCACGGTCGTGTTGAGCAACGCCACCAGTTTTGCTGCTGGGCCCTACGTAGTGCCCCATGCCAAGGTGGACGCCTATACTGTCTATACCAATAACGCCGTCACCATGGCCATGCGAGGGTTCGGCTCCACCCAGGCCGCTTTCGCCTACGAGATGCAGATGAACAAACTGGCGGAAGCGCTAGGGATGGACCCGGTAGAACTCAGGATGAAGAACTTGCTGGAGGATGGCTCCATAGCCTTGACTGGGAACCCCATGCCAACAGGGGTGGGGATAAAGGAGACCCTGCGCCGGGCGGCGTTGGCTGCGGGTTGGCGGGAGGAAAAAGGCCACTGGATCAAGCCCGATTTGGGCCCTCCCTCAGCGCCTTACAAGCGGCGAGGTATCGGCGTGGCGTGTGGCTACAAGAACGTAGGCTATTCCTTTGGCTTCGATGACAAATCGACGATGGGTGTGGAACTCGCCTTGGACGAATCAGGGCAGATCGTCCGGGTTGTGGTGAAGAGCAGCGCTTGCGACGTAGGGATGGGGGTGCAGACCGCCTTGGCTCAAATCGCTGCTGAGGCCCTGGGCGTAGATTACGAGAAGGTGCGGGTCTCGATGGTGGATACCTCCATGGTGCCCGACTCAGGCAGTTGCTCTGCCTCTCGCCAGACCTATATGTCTGGCAATGCTTTGGTATGGGCTTGCCAGGAGGCTTTGAGGAAACTAGACGAGATACGGGAGGCTGGGACGGGCGAGAGGCTTGTCAGTGCTGAATACGAGTACCATGGGCGTAGCCTGAGGCCTACCACTCCCTACGACCCAGAGACGGGCATGTGCGACCCTCACATCAGTTACGGCTATGCAACCCAGATCGCGCTGGTGGAGGTAGATGTGGAGACCGGGGAAACGGAGGTGCTCAAGGTCTGGGCTGCTCAGGATGTGGGGAAGGCGATAAACCCAGGGATGGTAAAGGGGCAGGCTGGTGGCGGGGTGCATATGGGGCTGGGCTACGCCCTCACCGAGGAGTTCATCCAGAAGGAGGGGCTGGTTAAGACCCGTCGCTTCAGCGAGTACCATATCCCCACCGTAGCCGATATGCCCCGGGAGTTCATCCCCCTCATCGTCGAGGTGCCCGACCCCACAGGCCCCTTTGGGGCCAAGGGGGTGGGGGAGATGACCACTTTGCCTACTGCACCGGCCATCATCTCCGCCATCCACGACGCGGTGGGCGTCTGGATCGATAACCTCCCGGCCACGGCGGAGAAGGTGTGGCGGGCTATGCAGAAGAGGTCGTAACGGGAGTATTGCGGCCAGGAGAGATGTCGAACTTGCAAGTGTCTCCAAGGTTCCTGGGCGGTGATCCCTCTCCTCTAGTCAACATTCCGCCGAATATCTAAGAGCGAAGGAAGATCTATGAGGAAAGAGACCGTTAGGCTTGACATAAATGATAGCCCTTACGAAGTGGTTGTCTCCAAGAAGACGATGCTCCTCGACGTCTTGCGGGACCAATTGCATCTCACAGGTACCAAGAACGGTTGCGGCCATAACGCTTGTGGGGCCTGCAAGGTGATCGTTGATGGAGAGGCGGTCAACTCCTGCGTCTATCCGGCTAAAAAAGCGGTGGGGAAGAAGATAGAGACCATCGAGGGGCTAGCCAGAGATGATATACTTCACCCCTTGCAAGAGGCATTCGTCCACCGGGGGGCGGTACAGTGCGGCTTCTGCACCCCGGGCTTCATCATGGCCGCCAAGGCGCTCTTGGATAGAAACCCTCGACCGGCGAGGGAAGAGATCGTTGAGATTCTGACCGGCAACCTATGCCGCTGTACCGGCTATATCAAGATAATAGAGGCGGTGGAGGAAGTAGCAGGCTTGCCGGTAGAGGAGAAACCGCCCCTGGTGGAGAAAGAGCCTCTTCATGCGGTAGGGCTCTCCCTCCCTAGGCCCGATGCCGTGGAGAAGGTGACGGGGAGGGCTATCTATGCCGCGGACCTCTACTTCAACGATATGCTCTACGCTAAGGTGCTGCGCAGCAAATACCCCCATGCGCGATTGGTCAAAATCGATACCAGTGAGGCGAAAGCCTTGTCTGGTGTGGCAGCCGTCTTGACCGCAGAGGATATCCCCGGCGATAAGAACCATGGCCTGGCTCGGCCTGACTGGCCGGTCTTAGCCTATGATAAGGTACGCTACCTGGGAGACGCCATCGCTATAGTAGCCGCGGAGACGGAGGAAATAGCCGAGGAGGCACTGGAACTGATCGAGGTGGAATATGAGCCTCTTCCCATCGTCTCATCGCCGGAGGAGGCGCTAGAGCCTGGTGCGTCGCCTATTCATGAGGGTGGAAACGTTCTGGAGCACATTAAAGTGCGTAAGGGCGATGTGGAACAGGGTTTTTCTCAGGCGGAGATCGTTGTGGAGAGCGAGTTTTGGACCCCCTCGGGCGATCACTGTTTCTTGGAGCCGGAGGCGGGCGTGGCTACCATCGATGGGGATATGATAACCGTCTATGTGGGTTCTCAGATCCCCTTCGCCGATCGGCGACAGATCGCGGCTTCACTGGCCATCCCCGAGGAAAAGGTGCGGGTCATCCAGACTAGGGTAGGGGGGGCCTTTGGTGGCAAGGAGGATATCTCCGTCCAGATACATGTGACTCTTTTAGCCCAAGCCACTGGCCGGCCGGTGAAACTGGTCTGGAGCCGCCAGGAATCGATGATCACCCACCCCAAGAGGCATCAGACCACCATCTGGATGAAGACCGGAGCCACAAGAGAGGGTAAACTCTTGGCAGTGGAGGCTCGTATCCTGGGGGACTCTGGCGCCTATGCCTCACTAGGACCCTACGTTATGACCCGGGCAGCGACCCATTTGACCGGGCCCTACGAGGTGCCCCATGTGAAGGTCGATTGCTATGCTATGTACACCAACAACCCTCCGGCAGGGGCCTACCGAGGGTTTGGCGCTCCCCAGGCCCATTTCGCCGCCGAGAGCCAGATAGATATCCTGGCGCACAAGTTAGGCTTGGATCCCCTGAAGTTGAGAAGGAGAAACGCCCTGCGAGTGGGTTCCGTCACAGCCACGGGGCAGGTTTTGAGGGAGAGCGTGGGGCTTATAAGGACGATAGATCGGGTAGCAGAGGCTACGAAAGGTTGGCCTGCCTGGGTAGAGGCAGCCCCGGAAGGCAAACTCCGGGGTTGGGGGGTAGCCTGCGCCTACAAGAATGTGGGCCTGGGGGGTAGCGCACCCGATTCGGCGGGGGCAACGGTTGAGGTCCTTGAGGATGGGCGAGTGGAGGTGCGCGCCGGGGCTGCTGAGGTGGGGCAGGGGATAGTCCTGGTTCTGGCCCAGATAGCGGGAGAGGAGTTGGGAGTTCCGCTGGATGCGGTGGACGTCGTAGTTGCCGATACCGATCGCACTCTGGATGGCGGTCCCACCACAGCCTCCCGCCAGAGTTTCATCACCGGCAACGCCGCCCGACTGGCAGCCCAGGAGGTCAAAAAAGGCCTTGCCGGTGTGGTAGGTGAGGCACTAAACGTTGCAGCCGACAGCCTCATCTTCAAGAGGGAACGGATCCAGGCAGAGGATGGCCGGTCGTTGACGCTGCGGGAGGCAACCCGCCTGGCTAATAAGAAGGGGAAACCGCTCTCGGCTTCCTCCATATACACCGCCCCTCGAACTGTCAACCTGGGGGAGCAGGGCGACGCCCACTTCGCCTATGGTTACGCCACTCAGGCGGCACAAGTAGAGGTTGACATAACACTCGGCAAGGTGAAGGTAGTGAGGGTAGTAGCCGCCCACGATGTGGGGAGGGCCATCAACCCCTTGGCTATAGAGGGACAGTTAGAGGGAGGGGTCTTGATGGGGCTGGGCTTCGCCTTGATGGAGGATTTCTCCGTGAAAGAAGGGGTGCCCCAGAAGACGACGCTCACTAAATACTGCATCCCTACGGTGAAAGAGGTCCCAGAGATAATACCTATTATCGTGGAGGAAGAGACCTCTGAAGGACCCTATGGCGCCAAGGGAGTAGGGGAGATCACCTCCATCCCCACCTGTCCAGCGATAATCAACGCCATCTATGATGCTATAGGGGTCAGGTTCACCCGCCTGCCTGTGACCCCGGAGCGGGTCTTGGCTGCTCTGGAGGAGCGCTCATTAGAGTCATGAAGTCGTTGCCTAGCGTGCGAGATTTCCTGGCTGACAAAGAGCGGTGCCGTCTATCCAACCGCACGATAAAGAGAGCCCTAGAGGAGGTCCTCTCTCGGTTGCCGGACGCGCTTTCCCAGGCTCTGCTAAACGGTGAGCGACCGCTCTACATTGTCCAGTCCAGCCGTATAGGGGGAGTGGTAACTCTGGGTTTCCCCTCCGGGTTAACCCTTCTTACTCTTAATCGAGAGTTGGGCCGAAGACCTGCTGAAGAGATGGTCGGGGTCATCGCCCATGAGTTGGCCCATCTGGCCCTGGGACATCGCTTTGTATCTTGGGAAGGAAAGCGCCAACTGCGTCTCAAGGAGGAGTATGAGGCCGATGCCCTGGCTTGCCAGTGGGGCTTCCGGGAGGAGTTGAGGGCTGCCTTGGAGGCGCTTATCGGCGTGGAGGAAGAAGCGAGGCGGAGAAGGGAGAGGGTATCATGATCAGCGTTGACGAGGCTAAGGAGAGGATATTGCGACATTTCCACCCTTTGGAACCGGAGAGGGTGCCCATCTTGGAGGCCTTGGATCGGGTCTTGGCGGAGGATATCTACTCCGATATTGACATCCCTCCCTTCGCCAACTCGGCTATGGATGGCTACGCTCTGCGCTCTTTAGATACGGCAGGCGCTTCGAGGAAGAGTCCAGTAACGCTCAAGGTGGTGGCTGACCTGGCAGCCGGGTACACCACCGAGGTGGAGGTAGAGCCAGGGATGGCGATTCGGATCATGACCGGGGCCCCTCTCCCTGAGGGGGCGGATGCCGTGGTACGCTTCGAGGATACGAGCGAGGGGCTGAGAGGTAGTTGGGGGCCTACGGTTGAGGTTTGCAAAGAGGTCTCGCCCCGGGAGAATGTGAGGCACGCGGGAGAGGATATCCGCAGGGGGGAGTTGGTTCTGGCCAAGGGGACGGTCTTGCGCCCCCAGGAGATAGGCGTTCTGGCTTCCTTGGGGCGACCGAAAGTGGGGGTGATCCGCCGTCCTCGGGTGGCTATCCTAGCCACGGGAGATGAACTAGTGGGTATCGAGGAGGAGTTGGGGCCGGGGAAGATCCGCAATAGCAACGAATATTCAAACACTGCCTTGGTACTACGGTATGGAGGCATAGCGGTGAGGCTGGGGATCGCCAGGGACCGGGTAGAGGAGTTGAAAGCGAAGATCGAGGAGGGTCTGGCCGCCCAGGTGGACCTCTTCCTCACCTCGGCCGGGGTCTCGGTGGGCGAATACGACGTGGTGAAGGAGGTTTTGGCCTCTGAAGGGGAGATCGAATTCTGGCAGGTATGTATGAAGCCCGGGAAGCCTTTAGCCTTTGGTCATATTCAAGGGGTGCCCCTCATTGGGTTACCAGGGAACCCGGTCTCCGCCATGGTCGCCTTCGAGCAGTTCGTCAGGCCGGCCATCCTTACCATGCTGGGCAAGGGAGCAAAAGAGAAGCCTGAGGTTGAGGTCATCGTCGATGAGGATGTGACAAATAGCGGTCGGCGGGGCTTCATGAGGGCGATAGTGACGCGACAAGAGGACGGCTACCATGCTCGGCTGGTAACCGGCCCCCGAGGTTCGGGGGTCCTCACCTCCATGGTGCGAGCCAACGCCCTCCTCATCGTGCCTGAGGGCACGACCCTGGTTAAAGCCGGGGAGAGGCTGCGGGCTCAGATGCTTGACTGGCCGGAGGGTGTAAAATGATCCCTATTATCTCAGTTGTAGGCAAGTCCGAGGTCGGAAAGACGACACTTCTCGAAAAGTTGATCGCTGAGCTGAAAAGAAGAGGCTATCGTGTCGGGACCATCAAACACGATGCTCATGGCTTCGAGATAGATAAGCCGGGGAAGGATTCTTGGCGCCATGCCCAAGCAGGAAGCGATGCGGTTCTCATATCCTCACCGGAGAAAGTAGCCCTCATCAAACGGGTGGATAGGGAGAGGACTCTCGATGAACTCTTGGCATACATAGGCGACGTAGACTTGGTTCTCACAGAGGGGTACAAGAGTGGAGACAAGCCCAAGATCGAGGTCTCTCGTCAGTCTAGGGGCCAAGAACTACTCTGCCAGGAGGAGGAACTTCTAGCCCTGGTTACCGATCAACCCTTCGATTTAGACGTGCCCCAGTTCGATTTTGAGGATGTGGGCGGCTTAGCGGACCTGATAGAGGAGCGGTTTCTTTCTGCTCCTAGGGAGTCGTGGCTCTCTCTAATCGTAGATGGGCGGGACATACCATTGCGAACTGAATTTGCGCGCCAAGTAGTCGGAGCGGTGATGAAAGCCCTCGTCTCCACCCTTCACGGGGCAGAGGGCGCTAAGCGGGTTATCCTCCTGATGAGTATGGAGAACGATCAGGAGAGGATCAGATAATGAAAGGAGGTAAGATGGTTAGAGTTAGATGCTGGTTAGACGATTGCAGATTCTGGAAGGAGGGGATCTGCTCCTCTCCGGAGATAGAGATTTACCCTGATGAGGGGTGTGTTACTATGGAGGTAAAAGAGTTGGAAGAAGACGAGGAAGAGTGGGAGGAAGACGAGGAGGGATGGGAGGAAGAGGAGGAGCGGGAAGAGGATGAGGGGTAGGGACAACGTCGCTCTGTCCGTACCTGGGATTCGTCCTGAGACCTTTCCCACCCCTTTCTGCGCCGGTTGTGGTCATGGCATCCTCATGGGAGCCATCCTTAGAGCCATTGACAACATAGGATGGCATCTGGATGAGATACTCTTCGTCTCCGGCATCGGATGCGCGGGGTGGATCCCCAGCCCACATTTCGCTGCTGACACCCTCCATACCACTCATGGGCGACCCATCGCTTTCGCTACGGGGGCCAAACTCTTCCGGCCGGAGCTGAAGGTAGTAGTCATCGGCGGCGACGGGGATATAGCCGCCATAGGGGGCAATCATCTGATCCACGCCGCCCGGCGGGATACCGATTTGACGGTGGTCTGCGCCAACAACCACATCTACGGCATGACCGGGGGACAGGTCACCCCCACTACGCCTCAGGGCGCTTTCACCGTTACCACCCCCCAGGGCAACCCTGAGCCCGCCTTCGACCTCTGTCGCTTGGTCTCAGGGGCGGGAGCCACCTACGTGGCCCGCCACACCGTCTATCATGTGAGGGCGTTGATCGACATCTTAGCCCGGGCTCTGGAGCATCAGGGCTTCGCCTTCGTGGAGGTCTTGAGCCCCTGCCCCACCCAATACGGCCGGCGGAATGAACTCCCCACCCCTTGGGCCATGATGCAATGGCTGAAGGAAAATACGCTCACTGTCCAGAGGGCGCTTTCCTTAGAGGATATCGGAGAGAAGATCGTCGTTGGCGAGTTCAACGATGCCCAGAGTAGGGCGCTCCTGTGCTGAGAAGCGGAAACAAATAGAGCAATCGTATTAAGCGGACTAAGCTGAAAGGGCAGGTTTCAAAACCTGCCCATTAGAAAAAAAGGGGATTCGAACTCGACTCCGTTGTATAAAGCCTCGATTATTCTTCCAGGTACTTCCCGATGAGGAGTCCCAGCTCTTTCTTCGCCTTCTCCGGGATGCGGTCTTTGCTGGTGATGATAGTGTTCTTTAGGGCGGTGGGGCAGAAGCAGGTGCGAGCCTCGGGGATATTGGGGACGACCTTCTTGATGATCTTTTTGGCCATCTCTGCGTTCTTGAGCAGGTTGTCGATCAACATCTCCACGCTCACCGGCTCCTCGCTCACGTGCCAGACATCGTAGTCGGTGACGTTGGCCAGGACGGCGTAGCATATCTCCGCCTCGCGGGCCAGTTTGGCCTCCGGCAAGACCGTCATGCCGATGATCTCCACCCCCCACCCTCGGTAGATGCGCGATTCGGCCTTGGTGGAGAAGGACGGCCCCTCGATGACCACAAAGGTGCCGCCCTTATGTACCTTGGCCCCAGTCTCCTTGGCCGCTTGGTATAAGAGGGCGCTGAGGTCAGGGCAGAAAGGCTCATCGAAAGAGATATGGGCCACTACCCCCCCGCCGAAGAAGGTGTTGATTCGGCCCTTGGTGCGGTCGAAGATCTGGTCCGGGATGACCATATCCAGGGGGTGGATCGCCTCTTTCATACTTCCGCAGGCGCTAACGGCGATTATATGCTCCACGCCCAACGATTTTAGGGCGTATATGTTGGCTCGGGAGGGGAGTTCGGTAGGCATGATGCGATGCCCCCGCCCATGTCGGGGCAGAAAAGCCACCCTTCGCCCCTCCAGGGTCCCGATGACGATGAGATCGCTAGGTTCCCCGAAGGGGGTCTTCACCTTTACCTCTTCTATCTCGGTGAGCCCCTCCATCTCATAGAGGCCACTCCCGCCGATGACCCCTATCCTGGCCTCAGCCATTTTTCCCTCCTA
>CAZERB010000031.1:0-9652 GCA_964514645.1 uncultured Anaerolineales bacterium | reverse complement strand
AATTACCCTCCTAGGGGGTGGTACCGAGGTCTATAGACATTACAACGTATTCCCTCGAAACGTGGAGGACACAAACTCTGTGTCCTCCACCTACCACACCTTACGTTAGAGGCCCCGGCGAGGGTCTATTCTTTTTCTAGGCCCTCCAGGAGATCGGTGAAGAGTTGGTCGTGGTAGATCTCGTGGTCTCGGATGCGAGTCAGGAGCCTCTTCAGCCCCGGGTCTTCGACCTCTTCGATCTGACGGGTGTACTCCTCGGTCACCTCCCGTTCCACGGCGACATCGGCTTGCAGCATATCGACGGTCTCCTCTGAGCGGTCCACTCCGGTTTCTTCTATCTCTGGGCTGCCACCGGTTTCTGTCATCCCCTCCGCCAACCAACCCAGGTGTTGCATCTCGTTGATAGCCTGATCTTGCAGTTCTAGACTGACCTCCTCATCGGGGGTCAGATAAGAGTGATACAGGTATTGCAAGATGACGGTGTATTCGTGGCGGATCCCCCAGTTCAACATATCGATGGTCTTATCCCTCTTCTCGGCGAGGAGTGTCCCCTCTGGGGCTATCTTCTCCCGCTCCAATTTCTCGACCATATGGCTGAAGGCTGCTTGGTGGGCCTCTTCGTCGGAGAGGATACGGCGCAAGAGCCGCTTTATCTCGGGGTCATCGATAGCCTCTATGTGCTCTTTGTACATAATGATGGCGTCCTCTTCGGCCTTGACGTCGCGCCGTAGCCACTCCGCTGGGGTCTTGCCTCCCAGATCCATCTCCGCCCGCTCGAGAACGGGCTTGCCCCCCAACTCCACTACCGTCTCCGAGAGCCAGTCGAAGTGGCGCATCTCTTCCCTGGCGATGGCCTCGATCTCGCAGGCCATCTCTCCCTCTCCCAAAGCGTAGGCGTGGCGCAGGTACTGCACGATAGCCATATGTTCGCCTTTGATATCCTCGTTGAGGAGGGCGATTATCTTTTCGCTCATAGTTACCTCCTAACCCCACTTCCCTTTGCCGATGTGGGTTTGGATCTCAGCCTTCACCCTCTGCTGGATGAGTCCGGCTGTTTGTTTGGCCTGGGTGAATATCTCAACGCACCTAGGGTCTAGGTTGTCCTCTACCCCCATCTGGGCCACCTCGGCCGCCTCATCGAGCAGGGTATAGAGCCTCATGTGAAGAGCGTTGGAGAGGCGAGACCTCTCGATCAACTGTGCCGCCTTCTCCTCCAGTTTCTCGAATTTCTCCTTGGGGGCCCCGCAATTAGGGCATTTCTCCGGCGGGGTATCCCCATCGTAGATATAGCCGCATACTGTACATCTCCACTTTTCCATCTTTTGTCTCCCTCCTAGATTCTGCACCTTTTTCTCGTTTCACCTTCTGTAAGTCCGGTTTTCCTCCTTTCTCATTAACTGGCCATCTCCACCCAGGGGCATCTTCATCTCTTCTATTAGTCGAGGAGCCAGAGGCGATCTGGTTAGAAGTAGAGAAGTTGGTGGGCTATCTCTACTTTCTGCCAGCGTGGGCATGGAAGTTATCCTCAGATCCCCCTTCCGACAACTTGCCCTTTACCTTGATGGTGGCCAGGCTGGAGATCTGGATTCAGAGTCCCGTGTCAGTAGACCTAGTCCTTTATCTTCACCGCCCCATCTCACCCCTCTAATTTCTCGAACATCTCCTTCGCCGCTCCGCATTGGGGGCAGACCCAATCATCGGGCAACTCCTCAAAAGGCGTGCCTGGCGGTATACCTCCCTCGGGGTCGCCCTCCGCTGGGTCGTAGATGTAGCCACAGACGAGACATTCCCACTTTTCCATCCTTGTTCTCTCCCAATGATTGTAGTGTGGTTTCGGTAGGAGGCCCGACCCCCGCTCTAGAACTTTACATACTTTTCGCGCTTAGCGCCACAGAGGGGGCACTTTTCTGGGGGTTCGCCCTCTACCGTATGGCCGCACACCTGGCAGATGTAGATAGCCCCCAACTCTGGGTCTACCCCTTTCTCTACCGCCTCCTTGGCTTCTCTATACATCTGGGCGTGGATCTTCTCCGCCTCCAGGGCATAACCCATGGAGCGTTGGGCTCCCTTCTCCTCCTGCAGTTGGGCCACCGCTAGGTAGGCGGGATACATCTCCTCCACCTCCCAGCTCTCCCCATCGATAGCCACCTGGAGGTTCTGGGGCGAGACGTTGATATCTCCCAGTTCCCGATAGTGATTGGTGGCGTGCACCTGCTCCGCGTAGGCGATGGCTCTAAAAAGGCGAGCCACGTTGGCATACTCCTCCTTCTCCGCCCTATCGGCGAAGATGAGGTATCTCATATGCGCCTGGCTTTCACCAGCGAAGGCGCTCCGCAAGTTACTCTCGGTCATACTCATTTTAACTCTCCATTCTTCTCTTTTTGGTCAATAAGCCTTTGAGGGACGGCAGTGGGGACAAAGACCATAGAACTCTAGACGGTGATCGGTGATGAGGAAATCGGTGGATTTTGAGGCTTGCTCCCGTAACTTGTAAGGTAAGGGCAGAGGGAGGTCATCGATGCGGCCACAGTTGGTGCAGACGATGTGGGGATGGTTTTCCGTGTTGGCGTCGTAATGGCTGAGGGAACTGCCGTAGTCGAGTTCGTAGAGGAGCCCCGCTTCTTTCAATATCCCCAGGGTCCGGTAGATGGTCCCCAGGCTGACATGGGGGATCTCTTTGCGCACCTTCTCGAAGATCCAGTTGGCATCGGGGTGGCTTTTGGTGTTCCGGAGGGTCTTCACCACTGCCAGTCTCTGTCTGGTAAGGCGATACCCTTTGATATTTAACCGCTGGCCTATCTCTTTCTGGTCTGTGGTCATTTGCATATAACCATAATGATAATCGTTACTAATATTATATCACAAAATTGGGGGTTGTCAAGGGGTTGCAATGGGAAAGGGGGAGTGATATACTCGCCTTTGTCTTCAAGGGAGGTATGGGGGTGGTTTTCCTTTCCCTATTCGCAATATGGCTCTTTGCTTTCCTGGGGGCTTGGCGACTTTACGCCCAAAGGCGGCTGGGGAACGATTACCATCGTGATCTCTTAGCCCTAGGCGCTCTAGCCCTAGCCACGGTGGGCTTCTTCTGGCGGCTTCTCATCACCTCAGTCTGGATGCCAGCCGATGGCGGCGATCTACTATCTTTCCTCTTCCCCCTCTACCGTTTCGCCGCCCAGAGCCTGAAGGGAGGAGAGGTACCTCTATGGAACCCTTATCTCTATGGGGGTGCCCCCTTTGCCGCCGATATCCAAACGGGGCTCTTTTATCCCATAAACCTTCTCCTCTTCTTCCTGGTGCCTGAGATCACCTTGCGCACTATGGAGTTGATCTCTGTTCTCCATTTCTTCTTGGCGGGGGCTTTTATGTACCTCTGCCTCCGCTTCATTAGGAAGGAGGAACACATCGGTCGCTTGGCCTCCCTGGCTGGAGCCATAGCCTTCATGTTCTCCGATCTCTTCATCATCCATTTCGGGAACCTCAACATGATCGCTGCCGCCAGTTGGCTACCTCTGGTCTTCCTCTTCTACCATCGGGCTCTTACGGAGAGGAGCGTTAACTATGCCCTCCTGTCCGGGCTATTTCTGGGGATGGCCATCTTGGCTGGCCATATTCAACCCATCTTCCATATCCTTTTCCTTTTGGGCCTTTATCTTCTTTATCGCCTTTACCTTGCCCATCGAGGGGATCGTAGGGCGATGCCGCTTCTTTTAGGTTTAACAGCCCTTACTGTGGTTATCGCCTTGGGGGCCACGGCTTTTCTTCTTCTCCCCGGCTACGAGATGATGCAACTCTCGGTGCGGGCGCAGATACCCTATGAAGAGGCGGCTAGATTCTCCCTCTCTCCAGCGCAACTGATAGGGCTCTTCAACCCTGGTTTTTTCGGCCGCGGGCCACGGCTTTCCTGGGGGCTCTGGGATAGGGTGGAGGTGGGATATATAGGGGTTCTGCCCCTACTTCTCGCTTCCTTGGCCCTGCTTTTCCGCCGAGACGGTTTGACCCGCTTTCTCTTGGTCTTGGCCATTATCTCCTTGCTCTTGGCCCTGGGCGATAGCGCTATCCTTCATGGTTGGCTTTATGGCTTGGTTCCCGGTTTTAAGCAGCTCCGCGCTCCGGCCCGGTTCATCCTCCTCCTAGATTTCGCCCTCGCTTTCCTGGCTGCCCTAGGGCTGGATGTCATCTTGCATCCCTTAAGTCATAAAAACCACGCCCTCTTTAAGGAAGTGCTCAGGCTCTCCTTTCCCGCCTTCCTGGCCATAACTCTTTTGACCGTGCCCCTCGCCTATGCGGTCCTCATCTTCAGCCAAGACAAGGACCCGGTGATATTAGGGCGCATAGGCAACGCCACCCGGGGATTGGTGCTTTTCCTTCTCTTCTTGGGCGGAAGCCTATTTCTCCTTTACATCCGGGGGCATCGGTGGGCGAGGCTACAGATGGTGGGTTTTTTGGCTATCGGTTTGATATTCGTCGATCTGGCAGCGACGGGGGCCTACATCGATATCGGCACCAACGATCCCACAAGGGGGTTCCAGCATCCGGCAGCCATCGAGTTCCTCCAGGGAGACGAGGCTTTCTACCGCCTTGAGGTCCCCCAGGAGTTATGGGGGGTCTGGCAGCCTGACTTGGCCCTCATCCACCGGCTCTTCGACATCGGGGGTATATATACCCCTCTCAAGTTGGCGGACTTCGAACGGTACAGGCAAGCGATAGTGAGCCGCTCTTCGCCCCTCTACAATTTTCTGAACGTGAGGTACTTGATGACGCAGAAAGGAGCCTCCCCGGGAGAGGGTTATCTCTTGGCCTTCGATGGCGACACCAGGGTGGATATCTACCGTACTACCGCTTTCCCCCGTGCCTTCATCGTCTATCGGAGTCAAGCGGTCGCCGATCACGAATCGGCCTGGGCTGCTATTCAGGCCCCGGGCTTCGACCCTGCCTATACCGTTTTGGTGGAGGGAGGGAAGGCTTTGGCAGGCGATGCCTCAGAAGGGAGAGCCGTTATCACCTCCTATTCCCTCAACGAGATAGGGTTAGAAGCCGAGGCTGCAAGCGAAGGGTACCTAGTCCTGAGCGAGGTCTATTATCCGGGATGGCGGGCTTATGTCGACGGGACCGAGAAACCCCTACTTAGGGCCAACTACGCCTTCCGGGCGGTATATCTTGAGCCAGGCCTTCACCAGGTTCGCCTGACCTTCGCGCCTACCTCATGGAAAATGGGGCTTCTTGTAGGGGCTGCCACCTGGTTGGCAGTGCTCTTCTGGGGCGCGGGGCAGATATGGAGGCGGTTACAGGGAAGATGACCTTTACTTTGCAAAAGATTTGAGCCCTTTGGTTTTTAGTAAAGGGCTTTTCATTTTTTTGTGGGGTTAAGGCCAGCGGTCGGCCTTGGGTTCCCGTCTTTCGGCCAATCTGGCTCCTTCTAAAGCCCGGCGGGCGAAGCCGAGCAAGAACCGCTCTACCCCTATGCCGGCTAGGGAACTGGTTTCGTAGTAAGGACCGGGCAGTGAACGGGCGAAAGCGATAGCCTCCTTGCGAGGGACGGCTCGGGGGAGATCGATCTTGGTAGCCACCACCAGTAGCAAAGCGGCGGGTACGACCCGCCACACCTCGTCCCGCCAAAGAGGGAGATCGTAGAAGGATTTAGGGTCGCTCACGTCGTAAGTCAGAGCCACCGCCCGACTGCCTCGGTAGAAGGAATCCCTGACGAAGGCGAACCGCTCCTGCCCGGCGATGTCCCAGACGGTGAGTTTAACCCGCTGGCCACCGAGATCGATAACCACCGTCTGGAAGTCTACGCCGATGGTCAGTACCCTCGATTCCTGGAAGAGGCCGGTGCAGTAGCGGCGGAGGAGAGTCGTCTTCCCCACAAAGCCGTCTCCCACGATAGCCACTTTCAAGACGCGCAACTTCTTCTCTTCTTCCGGCCTTGCTTCCATGTTTAACCGAGATGCTCCTATCTTAAGATCACGGGGGTCATTCGAGGACGGGGCGGTGAGGGAAGACCAGTTGCCAGGCTTGGGCCCCTCCCCGCTCTAGGCTCTCCTCGTTGGCCGTCTCGAAGTCGCAATGTACATCCTCCAGGGCTCTTAACTGAATCGGGGAGGGGTCGCTGGAGTAGAGGGCCACAAGGGTTGTATACCTGCCGGAGACGAAGTAGAGGGCTTTTCCATCCTCTACCTCCGTCTTGCGAAGCCCAGAGCCTAGAATCTCGATGGAGGCGGAACGGAAGCTGCTTAGCATCCCTACCACCAACTCGCTCTCCATCTTGAAGTCGCCGAAGGTATAGAAAGGGAGGCTGGTGTCGTTGTCGTAGATGGAGTAGGCTATCACCTTGGCCTGATAGTGGCGCCTGATGGCCACACTCTGCCCCTCGGTCACCGCCGCCCGCCATTCCTCACCCTCCGGATAGATCTCCAGGAGCCGCTCTATCCTTGCCCTCTCCCTCTGATAATGGGCGTAGAGTTTTTCAAATTGACCCCGATTGATAAATCCCTGGGCGAAATCCATAGCCGTGCGCTCCATTTTGGCGCGCAACCTTTCCAGATAGGATTCCCCATCCTCGTCGGGGATCCCGACTTCGGCTTCGCCAGGGGTTTCCTCTAGAGGTTCAGCCACCCTCTCTGGAGCCGCCACTTGAGGGGTTGGTGGTGATACCGGCGCGACCTCTCTCTTGGACTCTAGAAGCAGGGTTTTGAGCAACTGCCTAAGTCCACGCTGGCGAGTCATAACCCCTCTGGGATTCAAGGTTACTTTTTATCTTAACATCTATGGCCAGAAAGGGCAAAGGTGTCACTTCTTCCGCCAGCGGGTAGACGAATGAGCCTTCTCCCGATGCAGAACCTCTTCTACTAGTTTGAGGCCTTCTTCCCGGCTTCTCACCTTTCCCTCCACCTGAGCCTCGCGAACCGTCTCCAGTAGGTGCCCGATGAGAGGCCCAGGCTCAAGGTGAAACCATCTTTGGAGATCGTTCCCGGTGAGTAAGGTGGGGGGGAAGATCCGCTCCCTTTCTTCGCCGAAATAACAAGACAAAATAGCCCTGGTGGTGCTCAAATGTTCCTGCCACTCTGGAGATGATATATCTCCTTTTAGGTTGGCTAAGCGGTCAGCCAAGGATAGGAGGAGAGCCTCAACGCCCGCCCCTTTCGTCTCCCTGAAGAAGCGATAGAGATCTAGAGGGGCTGGGGTCTTGAGGGTCAACCGCCAAGCGAGAGGGTTACCCAGGGCTATCCTTTGGCCCAGGCGCACTTCCAGAGTAGCGAAGCGGAGGCGGCGAAGGCCCCCCCCTAGGGAAGAGGTGTCTAGGGCCTTGGAAGGAGGGTGCTCGTCAGCCCCTCCAAGGTGGTGGAGCAAGGTGATCAACTTCAACAGTATGAGGCGGCTTCTATCGCTGGCCGTTGGTTGGCCTAAATGAGAGAGGAGATGGGGGAAGGAGGGCCATTCTCTCAAGGCGGGAAAGGTGCTCTCCAGGCTCTCCAGGCTATCAAGTGGATGTTCTATCTCTTCGAGTTCTGGTAGGGCTGCGGCGAGAATGGCTATTCGTTGCAAGTAGCGTAGGCTGGCGGCGGAGCCTTCTAGGGCCAGGATCTTACACAGTTCGTCTCGCAACCGCTCTGGGGAGGCGGTGATGATGAGAGAGGCGTGGCGGCGCATCCACCCCTCGGTCATACCCTCCACTCGGAAGCCCAATTCCCCCGCGAGGCGTACCCCTCGCAGGAGGCGAAGGGGGTCACATTCGAAGGCTTCTTTGGAGAGCGCCCGCACTACCTTCTCTTTCAAGTCGCGCTGGCCGCCATAGGGGTCGAGGAGGTGCCCTTCTGGGTCAAAGAGGTCCATCGCTAGGGCGTTGATGGTGAAGTCGCGCCGGGCGAGATCGTCTTCGAGAGCGCCTCGCATCTGGGAGAGATCGACTAGGTAACGTTCCCCTTCCACCATAAGGACGATCCTGGCCACTCCCCTTCCCTCATCCAAGGGGACGAAACTTCCCCCTAGGTGAGCCGCCAGTTGGCGGCCCATTGCCACGGCCTCTTCTGGCACTAGGAGATCGATATCTTTGCTCTCCCTGCCTAGGAGTTGGTCGCGGAGATAGCCGCCTACGATATAGGCCTGGGGTACACGCTCCCTCAAGAAGAGGCGCACGCTTTCGAGAACCCCTGAGGTCTCAAACCAAGAAGGCAACTCTTTCTCCTTTTGGCCATAGCCTATCTATTGCACAGGCGGCTAGAGGGCGATTTTTTGACCTGGAGGAAGGACTAGGCATCTAACCCCCATCTCCTCTACCCTTTTGGCGAAGGCGTAGGGGTCCTGTTCCACCAGAGGCCAGGTGCCATAATGGATGGGGATGACAACCCTGGGATTAAGAAGCGCCACCGCCCGCAGAGCATCGTCGGGGCCCATGGTGAAGTTGTCTCCGATGGGGAGGAGGGCCAGATCTAGCGGCTTCTCTTCGCCGATCAGTCTCATATCGTAGAATAGCCCCGTATCGCCCGCGAAGTAGATCCGTTTTCCTTCTATATCTAAAAGGAAGCCACAAGGGTTGCCGCCGGGGCTTCCGTCGGGGAGGGTGGAGCCATGATGGGCGATAGTGAGTTTCACCCGCCCAAAGGGGAACTCCCAGCCGCCCCCTAGATGCAAAGCGTGGGTTTTAAGCCCTTGGTTTTCACAGTAAGTGGCGATCTCGAAAACGGAGATGACCGTGGCCCCTGTGCGGCGAGCGATGGCCACCGTGTCGCCGAAGTGGTCGCCGTGGCCATGGGAGACCAGGATGTAGTCGGCCTCTACGGAATCGGCGCTCACATCGGCCAGGGGGTTATCGGTGAAGAAGGGGTCGAGAAGGAGGGTAGCCTCGCCCCCTCTGAGGGTAAAAGAGGCGTGTCCGTGAGAAGTCAATTCAACGGCCATATCATACCTCCTTGCGAAGAGATAGCCACGTATTATGGAAAGTATACCTTACTCTCTCTAAGGAGGTCAAGGTAGCGTTTTGGTTGGCCGCGTCACGTTAGTCAGGATTTTCCAGGAGCATCTATCTTTGCGTTCGGCATCCGAAGGAAAGGAGTACTCACCTTCCTCTCTATCATTCGTTATCAGGGTTTGGTGAGCACCCTCTTACCCCTTGAGAATCCTGAATCTTCTATATGCTGCATTAAAGAAGGGCACCAGAGCGTAGGTAACCCACCACCAGCCTTCGCACCACCTCCGCCAAGGAAAGGACACTAATGACTAGCAGAACCAACGCCACCTGATTGAAAAGCCCCGCCAGCATGATCATGAGGAGGCGTGCATCCCTCTTGACAGGGAGACCGAACCCGTCCCCCAAGAAAGGAATGCGAAAGGCGCCCTCATAGCGACTCTCGCTATAACTCACGAGGAGCGACCCTCCTAGGGCGGAGAAGCCCAGCCACCAGGGCCAGGGGGCTTTCAGGGTGGCATATAAACCGTAAGTCATGCCGAAGATGAGCAATGTGTCTGCCATGCGATCCAATACTGCATCGAACCAAGCGCCATAACTCGATCCCTCTCCCCTCAGGCGAGCCACCTCTCCATCGCATCCATCTAGAAGGGAAGAAACCTGGGCAAGAACCCCCCCTGCTACTAGGACGGGATGTTGACCAGTAGCGAAAAGGAAAGCGGCTAGGGCACCGAGCAGGAAGGCTGAAAA
>CAZERB010000030.1:0-9671 GCA_964514645.1 uncultured Anaerolineales bacterium | reverse complement strand
CTGATGAGTGGGCCACCTGGAGCGGGGAAGACGCTTCTGGCGCGGGCTCTACCCACGATTCTTCCCACCATGAGCATCGAAGAGGCATTGGAGGTGACGAAGATCTATAGTGTGCGGGGGCTCTTGCCAGTGGATACCCCTCTGATCATCCAGAGGCCATTTCGGTCTCCTCATCACACCATCAGTCACGCTGGGTTAGTAGGGGGAGGAACCTGGCCCAAACCGGGGGAGATAAGCCTTGCTCATCACGGGGTATTATTTCTAGATGAGTTACCTGAGTTTGGCTATCGGGTGTTAGAGGTGATGAGGCAGCCGATGGAGGATCGGGTGGTGACCATCAGTCGGGCCAAGACCACCTTGACCTTTCCCGCCAACTTCATGTTGGTGGGGGCGATGAACCCTTGTCCTTGTGGATATTTTGGCGAACCGATCCGCCGCTAACTGGAAATTCATCGAAAAGGTCATTGGGGTGATTCTTTCGCAACAAGGGAATAGGCAACCAAAAGAAACATCTCGTCGAACCTGATAGGAAATCCTCTGGGATGCGGTGCTTCGCGAAAAATGAGAAAAGTTGATGTCAGAGTTCTCCTCTGGCACAAGGTGGAGATCCAACAGGAGAACCGGTGGGCAGATCGGGGTTAAGCATCGATGAGAAGGCACCCATTGTCCTTGCGGGGTTAATAAAGCGTTCCCATCGCACTCTGAAGGAAGAAGAGGTCTGAGTGAAAGGATGTCGTGATCCCATGGAGACTAGGCGTAGCATCGTCCACTTCATCAAGGAGTAAAAAGAATCAGAGGCCACACCAAAGCCTGGCGTACGTTACACGATGGAACACCTATCGCCCAGGGGCCGGGCAGGGAGCAGAGAAGACCGACATTTCTGACCCCAACTCCTTCTCATTCGAGCTGAAGCACTACTATGGGTCTCGTCGTCCGTCTTCGTTAGAGGCCGAAAGTGAGCCTAGTTATAAGGTATTCGAGTCGCTGCCAACAATGCTAGTTCATACTCGCCACTTGCCAGCATATCCTGAACGGTGTTCATCAAACCTAGGCCTCTAGACATAGGATCCTTTATACTTCCCAGTACAGATAACGTTGAATACCAAATCACACGCGCTTCGTCTTGCAGTCCGGCCCCGTTTAGTCCCCGTGCAATTGCGCTCAACACTACCGCCTTGGATTGGGGTTCCGCTATCAGTTTAGTCAGGAAAGTGCCAGTTTGCGAATATCAGAGGCCTTTGTCTCTTGTCCAACTGTTCTCAATCCGTCGGCGAGCTTGTTGAGAGAGGATCCTCTAATACGCGGAGAAGTAATCTGCTGAATCACGGGAAGTACTTCGTCATAGCTTCCATTTGACATAAGCCCATCGGCTATGATCGCTAAGGCGGAATCCTTGCTTCTACCATCATCTATCCTTTCGGCAATAGAAATTGCTTGTTGAAATTCCCCATTGTCCACAAGGATTCTTACCACGCTCTCTTGTGCTTGAGTTCTCTCGTAACCTCTTTCCATTCTAAATGATAAGTCTAGAATTCTATCGAGCACTTCCATCCTGATAGTGGCTGAGAGGCGAAAACCGGCTAATCGAAGAGATTCGACAAGAGCTTCAGCTCGGGACTCGATATCCTCAATCTCATCGGCCAGAGCAAACGCTTCATTAGATGCTCCGGCCTTCGCCATGGCTCTCACGATCGTAGCAAGCGCCATGTCTTTGTGCCACTTCAATTGTCTAGCGACACGTATAGCGCGATCAAACTGACCAGTGTGGACCATCGCATCAACCACATTAGCCAGAGTTCTATCTTTGCGCAGTTCATCATTGTCGATTCTCTCTGCCGCCAGTCGCGCCTGTTCGCACACTTCCCGAGCCCCGCCGTTTTCCCCAGCCTCTGCTAAACTTTGCGAAATATCGCTAAGAAACCTAGTCCTATATTCAAGGTCCGATTCCTGTACCGCGATTGACAGAGCACGATCCCAGGCTTCGTTAGCTCTACTCTCTCTTCTGGCTTGATGGGCAACTTTCGCAAGGCCACTTAGGGCATCCCCAGCAAGCGCTTATCTCGCCACGGCTGGCACCGACACACGGTCTGGAAGATTCTGCGAAGAACTCAATACTACGGCGAGTGGCAATATGACGGCGTGACCGTTTCTTGTCCAGCCATTGTCACAAGAGAGACCTGGGATCTAGCGCAAAGCGCTAGGAAGAGGCGCCGCAAATTCTCGTCCCGGAATACCCGCTGCACCTATCTCCTGCAGCATCTCCTCTACTGTGAGGAGTGCGGACACAGGATGACGGTTAACACCATCTACAACAAGGAGTGGCCCCACGCTAGAAGCTATCAATGCCCCACGAGCTACAACTACCCTGGCATGGCAACGGACTGCGCGCCTCTCCGCTATATCGACGCCGATGCTTTAGAGACCGTCGTTTGGACAGAGATAGATCGTAAACTGAGAGAGCCAGAGCTAGTGAAAGAAGGTCTGAGAGCACGCCTGGCGGAGCTGGAAGAAGCCAAGAATGAGGCCAAGGCCAGGGCCGCGACGCTAGAGCGCAAGCTGGCCTCTCTTGAGGATCAGCGTCGGACGGTAATCAGGTGGGCCAGAATGGGGCACATCACCGAGAAGGATATGGCTATACAATTGCAGGAGATCGAAGAGCAGGGCGAAGCCTTTCGGGAGGACCTAGAACGGGCCATGGAAACACTAGCCCTCAAGAGCGACGCACTAGACGCCCAAGACTTGATGTGGCGGTTCTACGAACGGGTCAAGGACAAGCTAGATCATCTTAAAGCTGGGCCCGTAACCGAGGAGAAGTTGGGAGACAGGAGAGAGTTAGCCACGATCCTCTTGCACAGGGTCTGGATAAACAAGGAAGGGGAGATACGTATAGAAGGTCACATCCCCGAAGTGCCAGATTTGATGTTTTTTACGTCATCTTTACCACGATATCGGTGATCACGTTGGCCGCCTCATCCCCTCGGTCGGCGGAGTTGCTCAAGTGTCGGTATATCTCCCTCAACTTCAGCATCGCCACCACATGCTCCACCTCTTTCGGCCCACTGAAGAGATCGGCCAGCGCTTCGCGATAGACGTCCTCCACCCGATTCTCCAGGGCCTTGGCTCGCAAAGCGTGCTCATTGGCCACACCAGGGTGATCCTTTAGGCGCAGGGTAGCAGTATAGATCTCGTTGGCTGCCGTCTTCAGGATGGATACCATCCGCCGCAGGTAGGAGTTGGGCTCCACGTTGAGGATGGTCATCTCATCCACCGTGGAATAGCCGTAATCTAGGATATCGTCGATGGCTCTGGAGAGGGCGAATATGTCCTCCCGGTCGATGGGGGTGACGAAGGTACGGTTCAGTTCATCGATGAGGATGCGCCGCAATTCATCCGCCTCCTTCTCCGCCCTGGTAACCTTCTCCGCCGCCTCTTCGCCCCGATCCTTCATATACTCTTCCAACCCCTCCATACCCTCCAGGGTCTTGGCCGCCTGTTCGATGAGCAGCCGCACGAACTTATCTTCCTTCCCTCCGAATAGCCTTCTAATGCTCATGACCTATCCCCCTCCCAAGAAGGAACTCATCGGAATGTACAAGAGTGCTGCCATAAGAGCGGTGATGGGCAGGGTAAGGACCCAGGCCACGAAGATCTCGCCTGCCACCCCCCAACGAACCTTCGATAACCTCTCCGCTGAACCCACCCCCATAATGGCTGAACTAACCACCTGGGTGGTGGAGACCGGCCCCCCCAGGAGGGCCGCACCCAAGATCACCGTAGCCGAGGTGACCTGGGAGGTGAAGCCATGGATGGGCCGGATGCGATATATCTTGGCCCCCAAGGTCTTGATAATCCGCCACCCTCCAGTGGCGGTACCCAAAGATATGGACGCTGCGCTAAGAGCAATCACCCACCAAGGGACGACGAAATCCCGCAACCAACCAGCAGCCACCAGGCTCATGCTGATTATCCCCATCGTCTTCTGAGCATCGTTGGTGCCATGGCTCAAGGCCAAGGCTAGCGAGGTTATGACTTGTAGTCGCTTGAAAAGGCTGTTGATGCGGGGAGAGGCCCCTCGCGCCAGGAAGAGAACCAGTTTCATAAGAAGATGGCCTATCACCAGACCTAAAAGCGGTGAGATCAAGAGAGCCACTACCACCTTCAGTAGGCCATTCATCTGTATGGCCCCTAACCCCTCCGCCAGTCCCACAGCGCCTATCAATCCCCCCACCAGGGCGTGGGAAGAACTGGAAGGAAGCCCAAGAGCCCAAGTTATCAGGTTCCAGACTATAGCGCTCACCAAGGCGGCCAGGATCACCACGGTAGTCACGCTGTCTGGACTAACCAGATCCTTGCCAATGGTGGTAGCCACCGCCACCCCGAATAAGAAGGGAGCGCAGAATTCGGCGATGGCGCTCATGAATAAAGCCTTGCGAGGAGTCATAGCCCCGGATGAGATCATGGTGGCCACGATATTAGAACTATCGTGGAAACCGTTTAGGAAATCGAAGACCAAGGCCACAACGATAGAAACGTAAAGTAAGGCCAAGAGACCACCCTCCCTTTCGTATTGATAATTTTATCCCATTTACACCGCTCGAGCAAACTCCGAACTCGTGAGATTGTTCAGACCCCTTGTCGCGAAAGCGAATATGGTCTTGTAGTAGAGGCGGAAATCCATTATAATCCCCCCTGAAAGGAGATTCATTGTATCGAGCGCCACGGGGTACACAAGATATCCTGCCCCAAGACCAACCGTACTGGCAGTTTGTCAGAGAGCATATCCATCGTCTCTCTACCCTTTATGGCTACGAGCGACTAGACACCCCCCTCTTCGAGGAGACATCCCTTTTCACCCGGGGCATCGGGGCGGGTACCGATATAGTGGAGAAGGAGATGTACACCTTCAAGGATAAAGGAAGGGATAGCCTTACCCTCCTTCCCGAGGCCACCGCCTCCGTGATGCGGGCCTATCTGGAGCACGCTATGTATCTCCTTCCCCAACCGGTTAAACTCTACTCTATCCTCCCCATCTTCCGGTACGAGCGCCCCCAGGCAGGCCGCTTCCGTCAGCACTATCAATTCAATTGCGAAGCGATAGGGGTTCAGGATCCGGCCCTCGACGCCGAGGTTATCTCTTTAGCCTGGCGGTTCTACGAAGATCTGGGGCTTAGGGGCTTAAATATCCAATTGAATAGCATCGGGGACCAAAATTGTCGTCCCGCCTATATAGAGGCGCTCGTAAACTACTATCAGGGAAAAGAAGGGGAGATCTGCAACGACTGTGGGGCTCGCTTGAAGCGAAACCCCCTGCGGCTCCTCGATTGCAAGAACGAGGGTTGCCAACCCATCATCGAGGCTGCTCCTAAGAGCCTCGACTTCCTCTGCCCTGAATGCGCGGAGCATTTCGCAACCCTGCGGGAGCAACTTAACCTCCTGCAGATACCTTATCAATTGAACCATCGACTAGTGCGAGGCCTCGATTACTACACCAAGACCGTCTTCGAGGCCTGGGCTCCCGGGATCGGGGCCCAGAACGCCGTGGGTGGCGGCGGCCGATACGATGGGTTGGCTAAGGAGATAGGAGGAAGGGACACCCCGGCCATCGGCTTCGCCATAGGGCTGGAACGGGTTATCATGACCATGAAGGTCCAGGGGGTTCAGGTTCCCCCCTGGCCCCATCCCCAAATCTTTTTGGCCTACCACGGCTCGAAGGCTAAAGAGGAAGGCCTGAGGCTCGTCGACCGACTGCGGAAGGCTGGGCTTCGGGCTATCATGAGTTTCGGTGATCGCAGCCTGAAGGCCCAGATGAGGGAGGCGGACCGGGAGGGGGTAGAGTATACCCTTATTCTGGGAGAAAAGGAGAGACAGAGAGGGGAAGTAACCGCTCGGGAGATGGCCACCGGCCAAGAGACTCAAGTAGAGATAGGCCACCTTGAGGAGTGGCTGAGAGAGCGATTGGAGGGAGGTAAGGAGTGAAGAGAATAGCCTTCCTTTTTCACCCCCGCATACCCGAATCACGTGCTTTAGCCGAAGGGATTAGAGAAGAACTTCGCTCCAAGGGGCTCGATCTTTGGTTAGTCTCCGCCTGGGAGGAGGAAAAGATCGCCCGTCGCATGGCAAGGCTCGATCTCTTGGTCACCCTAGGAGGCGACGGAACAGTATTGCGGGCAGCCCGCCTCGCCGTCGCCCATGGTACCCCCATCTTGGCGGTGAACATGGGACACTTGGGCTTCCTGGCTGAGGCCGAGCCTGAAGAGGTAATGGAGAAACTCACCGCCGTTCTCGAGGGCGACTATTGGGTGGAGGAGCGCAATATGCTCCAGGCCACCCTCCATCGCGGAGGCATCCAGACAGAGGCCTACGAGGCTCTCAACGATGTGGTTGTGGCCCGGGGGGTGATGGCCCGGGCGTTACACCTCACCACCTCCGTAGACGGCGAAGAGGTGACCACCTACATCGCCGATGGGGTGATCGTAGCCACGGCTACGGGCTCCACCGCCTACTCTCTGGCCGCCGGGGGACCTATCCTCGACCCCCGATTAAGGGAATTGGTAGTAACCCCCATTGCCCCCCACCTCTCGGCCACCCACTCCCTGGTACTCCCCGCCCATTCCGAGGTCAAAGTGACCATAGAGAGCGACCAATCAGCCACTCTCACCATAGACGGCCAGATACATCAAGAACTTCTGAATGGTGACACCGTGGTGGTCAGGGCGAGCGAACACCTCTGTCGCCTTCTCAGAACCCAACCGCGGGACTATTTCTACAAAACCCTGCAAAAGAGGCTCAAGTAGGGGCTGATCATGACCGAAGTTATCTACTGTGTCAACCACCCCGATCGAGAGACGCTCTTGCGTTGCAACAAATGCGGCAAGCCTATTTGCCCCGAATGTGCTATCCGCCACCCCGTAGGCTTGCGCTGCCGCGAATGTGCCCAACTGCGTAGGATCCCCACTTACGACCTCTCTCCCAGACACTACGTCTTGGCTTTGGCCGTAGGCCTACCATCGGCCGTAGTTGGCGTAGTCCTAGGGGGTATATTCAGCCGCCTTCTCTCGCTCCCCTTCATCGGGGGTTTCATACCTTGGGTCATCGCTTTCGCCGTAGGCCTTCTCACCGCCGAAGCGATCAGTCGGGCCACAGGATATAAGCGAGGGGTAGGTCTCCAGGTAGTGGCTTCTATCTGCATCGTTTTCGGCTACTTCATAGGCAACCCCCTGCTCCTTCTGGCTACCAGTTATCTTCTCGTGGGTAGGCTACCCACAGTGGTATTCTGGACATGGCTTAACCCCTACACCATCATCTACCTTCTCTTAGCCATCTTAGCCGCGGTGGGCCGCTTGCGCTAATCAGGAGGGAGTTTGCTCAGCCACCTCTCCATCTCCAATTTCACCCTAATCGACCATCTGGAACTAGATCTTTCCCCCGGCCTAAACGCCCTCACTGGCGAGACGGGGGCGGGGAAGTCTATCATCGTGGATGCCATGAGCACACTCCTGGGTGGGAGGGCCGATAGTGACCTCATCCGCACCGGGAGCGACCAGGCTTTGATAGAAGGGATCTTCACCCTGCCGAGGGAGATGCAACAGGAGTTCCTATTTCCTCTACTAGAAGAATGTGGAGTAAAGGGGGAAGGGGATCTCATCCTCAGCCGGGAACTCAATCGCCAAGGGCGCCACATCTGCCGCATAAACGGTCGGATAGTCACCCTCCGCCTGCTGCAAGAGGTCGGTCGGCGGCTGGTCGACATCCACAATCAAGGAGAGCATCTCAGCCTACTTCGGGTCAGGGAGCATCTAGAGTTCCTCGATCGTTTTGGGGGGCTAACTGATCTTAGAGGAAGGATAGAGGCCAAAGTAAAAGCGCTCTATCGAGTGCGACGAGAACTGGAGAGGCTCCTAGCCGATGAGAGGGAACTGGCCCGGAGAATTGACCTTCTCCAATATCAAGTGCGAGAGATTAGAGCCGCTAAATTAGAGCCGGGGGAAGAGGAAGGACTGGAACGAGAGCATACCCTACTGGCCAACGCCGAGCAGTTGATCGCCCAAATTGGCGTCGCTTATGAAGCCCTATACGAAGGGCGAGAGGATAAAGAGGCAGCCCTCGACATATTGGGGGAAACAAGACAGATTCTCGCCTCTCTCGAGGGGATCGATCCTCAACTCCAAGAGGGGCGAAAAACGATCGAGGAAGCGAGCGCGCAACTAGGTGAGTTAGCCCAGTCTTTGCGTTCCTACAGGGACGCCATCGATTATAGCCCCCAGCGGCTAGCCCAGGTGGAGGAGCGGTTAGGGTTGATCTACAACCTGAAGCGGAAGTACGGCGACTCCATTGAGGAGGTATTGGCTTTCGGCGAGAGAGCCGCCCAGGAACTGGAGGGGATCGTTCATAGCGAGGAGCGGATCAAAAAACTGAGATCTGCGGAGGAAGAGTTGTTAGCGGAGATAGGCTCCCTGGCCGGCCGACTCTCCCAGGCTCGGCGAGAGGCAGCCCACAGGCTCTCGCAGGCTGTGGAGGGGCAACTTCGGGATCTACAGATGGAGAAAGCCAGGTTCGCGGTGGCCCTGGAGCAAACCGAAGAGCCTGAGGGGGTAGAGTTTGATGGCAAGCGGTTCGCTTTTGATATCACGGGGATCGATAAGGTGGAGTTCATCATCTCCCCCAATCCAGGGGAGCCGCTCAAGCCTCTCTCCAAGATCGCTTCCGGAGGAGAGACATGCCGCTTCATGCTCGCTTTGAAGAGCGTGCTCTCCACGGTAGATCGAACCCCTACCCTCATCTTCGACGAGATCGATGCTGGACTAGGTGGGCGAGGAGGAGAGGTGATAGGGCGCAAATTATGGAGGCTGACAGCCGACCATCAGGTCCTCTGCGTCACCCACCTCCCCCAGATCGCTTCCTTTGGCGATGCCCATTTCAAGGTAGTCAAGGAAGAAGTGGGCGAGCGGACGGTCACCAGGGCCCAACTCCTCGGTGAGCCAGGGAGGCTGGAAGAGCTAGCCCAGATGCTGGGACAAGTTACAGAGTCGATCCAAATGACCGCCCAGGAGATATACGAGCAGGTTCAAGAGTGGAAAAAGAGAGATGAACTCAAAACTGATCCCTACTAGCATCGTTTCACCAGACTAAGTCACCCAGGGAAGCAATTCAATCCTCCACTTGAGATAGGACTGGAACCCACTGCACAGTTTTTCCTCGTTCACCTTCATCCTCTGGTGCAAATGCTCCGGCACCCGATTGTGTGACTTTTTGACAGTCTCCAACTTCGTCATTCCTTTTCCCCGCGCAACATCCGCTCCTTGAAGCCTCTCCATTCCTCTGGTATGATGAGTCCAGAAAGGTAGGTGGTTCTTATGATCCCTCTCAAATTGAGGATGAAAAACTTCATGTGCTACAGCGAGGATGTTCCCCCCTTGGATTTGTCAGATGTTCATGTGGCCTGTCTGGTGGGAGACAACGGCCATGGCAAATCGACCATCATCGACGCCATGACTTGGGCCTTGTGGGGCAAGGCCCGGGCCCGGAGCGATGACGAACTCATCCACCAGGGCAAGAGAGAGATGGAAGTGGAGTTGGAGTTCCTCCTAGCCGATAACCGTTACCGGATCATCCGAAAGCGGGACAAGAGGGGAGGAGGTAGGAGTTCCCTGGAGTTTCAAGTGTGCCTTCGG
>CAZERB010000029.1:0-9705 GCA_964514645.1 uncultured Anaerolineales bacterium | reverse complement strand
CGATGCGGGCAATGCCCCTTCCCACATCCTTGCTCTGCCCCTCTGCCACTCGCAAAGTCAGGAATCCATCTTCTTTCCGGTTGCTCTTCTTAGTCATAGAAACCTCCCTTCCCCTCATCCCATCATCTGCATCATTTACAATACTCGCACCTCCCATCCGTCTCTTAGCCATCGATGAGCAGGCAATGGAGATCACTCCACAGGAGCCACCAGATATCTGGTCAGTTCCTCCACCCTCTCTTGTTTCCCTCTGAGGAGGAAACTCCTTTGATACTCCTCCACCTTCTCCTTACCCTTGACCTCCTCCACGACTATGTCGCTGGCCAGTTTAGGAATCACATTGTGGAAGGCGCCGATAAAGAGGATGCCGTTACGGACCAGGCTGTCATTGATGGTTTTGGCTATGAACTCGTCTCTCTTGTCAAGTAGCCTCTTCTTGGCCAGTTCATACTTCAGGGCTGCGGACAACCGCCCCGGGACTGACTTGGATTGGGCTATCTTCTTGATGAGTTCCACCTCCTTTAGGACCGTGGAGATATCCTCGGTCTTCACTATTCTCGCCCCTCTGGCCATGAGTCTCTCCACTATTTGATAGTTCCGGCTACCCTTTCTAGCCGCCTCTTTTACGATCCTCTGGCCCAAGGAGCCATCGGCTGCTAGCCCATCCTGATAAATCTGGGAATCAGTAACGTCGAGGGAGTCCATATAACTCTCTATAGAGTCCCAGAATCCGGAGATGGTTCGCTTGTGCTCCTCCCATCTCTCTTCCCCATGCATGGCCACACCCCTCTCATCCACACTCGAAGCCAGGCTGCCCAGGTCTGCACTGCCATGGATCAAGGGGACGTAGAGAAGTTTTCTCATACCCTTACACCTAGAGAAGTGAGAACTACCCCGACCTTTACGGCCACCCTTTTTCCATTCGATCTAGCCACCCTTCGCCTTGTTGACCCTCAGTTCCAGGATCCCATTTTTGTAGCTAGTGGTCAGTGTCGCGGGATCGACGAGATGAGGAAGCAACATCTCCTTGACGTATTTCCTCTCCCCTTTGGTGGACAGGGAGAGGAGATCATCCTGGATCTCTATCTCGATCTCCTCCTCACCCACCCCCGGCAATTCCGCCACCACAACGATGATTTCCCCTTCATCGAAAATATCGACTAAGGGTTCTCGCGTCTCAGTGACGATAGGCCCTCTCTCCGTCTCTCGAATGTTGCCGAAAGACTCAACGCGAGGAATCCCGCTCAGGCCAGTTTTCACAGTGAAGCCATAGACCCCACGTGCCTTCTCCAAGCCTTTGATCTTGAATTCTCCCTGACGGGTGATCTCAGATTCTCCCTCCTCGACCATTTCGGATAGCAAGTCAATAAAGTTGCCGAGCCCCTTGAAGAGACCACCAAGGCCTAGATCGATGTTGACGCCACCCTCAGGTGTTCTTGTTTCCCTCTTCTTTCTTTCGTCAGCCACCTTTCACCTCCTTTTAGTTGCTTCAAACCGACGGCGACTCTCTGAGAGGAGTATCTGTTTCATGACTTTGGCTTCCTAGACTTGGCGCGCTGCAGATAGTCCTCAAGGGTAGAAATGGACACCCCTATTTCCACTCTGGTCATGGCTTTCCACCAACGTTTACGAGCCTCCTCATATTGCTCTGGATTCTCCTGCCATTCCCGAAACTGGGCGAAGACCCTTTCTAGACCTTCCTTTGCCTCTTCCCACTGGCCATCAAAGGAGAGGGAACCGATCTGTCCTGCTACTACCTTCTCCCCACTACCAAAGGCAGAGAGAGCCGCGTCGCGCTCGAAATCGGTGCCTTGCCCGCTGCCTACCCCAGAGACCAAATAACCAACGGCCTCGCCGAAAGCCATGGCAAATCGCCCTTCTAAACCTAGTCTATATCCAGCGTTTACGGCCAGAAAGGTCACCAAACGCAACATGGCATCGCTGTTGTTGACCCGTGCGGAACCTCTATTCTCCTTGAGACGGGAAAGGATTGTGAGGGCATCTTGGTAGGAGAGAGGCGGTTTGTCGTACCAATGGCGAGGGGGCAGAAGTGCGACGTTAAAATCACTCGGGTCGAAATCCCCGATCTCCCCAACCCTCTGCAAGCCAAGCCTCAACTGCTGCCACAGGTTCGCAAAGAGCGCTTGAGCGACACCAACGTTAGGCCGTAGAACGATCTCTGGTCTAACCCCATCTCTCACCAATACTTCACACTCAATGCCCTCCAGAGCTTGCAACTCCACCGGCAATGTGATCTCCACACTGCCAGTAGTCCGACCTGCCGAACGGATCCTCCGCCTGTCTAAAGCCATCCTCGCCCCCCCTTATGTAGCAGCGTTTATAGCAGACTATCTATTATAGATAATAGCACAAAACCGCTACTTTGTCAAGCCGTTCTTCACCAAGCCTCCATTGAAGTGGGCCACTTGCGGTAGCGTGTCCTTACCAGTAAGGGCATGGGTGACAGGCCCAGCGGAGATGTACGGGGGGCAGTTCTTCTCAGAAAGGGAGAGGCGGCGATTGTTTTTACAATTATCGGTATAGCGGGATTTGCCCTCCTGTCACGGAGGGGGGTGGAAACCAAGCCTGCGCCATGGGATCGGTTGCCCCGATATCGAGACCTTCAACCGGTGTGTCGTTCACGCCAAGAACGACGGATTCAAAGAGGGTCTACATCGGAAAAGGGGCGATACCCTTTCAGAAGTCGCTGCTTGGAACGGCATCTGTATGGAAGCCCTCGCGGAAGCCAACAACATGGGCGATGGGGTATCATTCAAGTGGGACAGAGGTTAATCATGTCCAACACTAGATCTTGGGCTGTCTTAATTAGGAAACTAGGCGCCAAGCGAAAGGCCTGGGTTAACCATCTGGTTGAGATCCGCGATGAAAAAGGCTGGGAGTGGAGCGTAAGACGATTCCCCCTCACCAAGGAGGCTAAAAGCTCACCCAGCCCAAATATCACTGTAATCTGTCCCAATGGCCGATCCTTGCTCTAACTCCTCCAGGAGAGACACTTCCTCTGGTTACCTATCCCTTCTTGTCAAAGTGCAAGATCAGAGCGCCGTTATTGAAGATCCACCTAAGGCTCTCTTCGACAACCTCCGGCGGAAGGGCGAACTCGACGTGATAGCGAGAGGGAGCATCCTCTTTAAGACTCCGGATTGCCAAGACCCCATCCTCAGTCTCCACCGCTATCTCCCGATCCCGATGATATGGAAAATCGATAACCAGTTGATAATCACGGCTGCCGTCAATTATCTCCCATTTCGGGTCCTTGGGATACAAGGAAGGCTCTCCAATCGTCCCCCGTTCGAATTCCCTCCTTGACTGGCCTGTCCCGGTGCTTGCCAGCCTGTCCTGGCGCGTGACAGGCCAGGGGCCGGGGATGGTGGGGTTCCGCCTTTCCAGCCCGTCCTGGTACGACTTGGGCCAGGGGGCTTGCGATGAATAGGCTAAACCCTGAAGGATTGGACCATACCCCACCCCGCTTCTCGCCCAACCCACTCTCTCTCTCGACCTCTGGTTCCCTCGAGGTATGGAGGAGAGGCTTCTGCGAGAGCCGAGTATGGAGCGACCCGGGTTCGAGACGATGAAATATTGCCCGCATGAGGGGCACCGGCACCTTTCATCGACCTGGGCCCTGACAACACAAAGACAATGAGGACATCTTACCACCCTTGTCATTTTTTCCCTCTTCTTTGTGCTCCCTTTCCCAGACTCGAAATCCGATGCACTTTTTTACCCCGAAAGTGTTCTAATTTCCTGGGGCAGGAGACTCTATTACAGCACCACCCACGGCACACATCCAAATTCACGACTTTTCTCCTCCCAAGATAGACCGCATCTCTTGAAGATATCTGGAACTCACCTGCTCTTGACTTCTTGATAATTTTGAGGTATAATAGAAAATAGCCGATTGGGTTTCCCAATCTAGGCAGGGCACCGTGAGAGCTTGGCGGCCTGAGCGGTGCCCCTCATTGTTTAGAAGAAGACGCTCCCCTTCCTCTTATAGATCAACTCCACTATCTCTAGATGCCGGAGATCATGGAATAGAAACAAAAACGGGCTGCTGAAGAAATCGGAAATCTCTTCGGCAGCCCGGCTATCCCAGAGAGTCAGGACCCGTGGCTTTGCGCCCTCGCCTTTCGACAAGTTTGCCTTTTCGGAGTTATCTTCCTCATCTGGCCATGAGGACAAGCAAAATACTACATGATTTTACCCGAGTTCGACACATCTGAAGGTTAAGATCTCGTTAAGCTCTAGTCTGTTACATCCTCCGGCCAAAATGATTATCGAAAGCGATACCATTAGGGCCTGCGGTGTTATCCGAGCCTTAATTTCTTGATGAATTTGAGGTCGATATGATTGTTGGGGTTTTCCAACCTAAGCGGAGCACGGTGAGAGCTTGGCGGCTTGAGCGGTGCTCCTCCCTTTTAAGTGAGCCAGCCACTGTTGCACAGGCTCGAACGGCACACAGATTATAGCCCATGACCTCTATCAAGTCAATGTGGGGCGGTGGAGGAAAAGTCTCTATAAGGTCGGATTTCGTAGGAAAGGAGAGAAGGAGGGCGATCAGTGATAGGCTGGGCAGATTCTGAGGGAAGGCCCCCAAATAAGAGTGCCAAAAGATGGCGACCGGAAGCCGGCCACGTATTATGGTAGCCGATGAAACCATCGCAGAGTAGCGGCGCATCCACAGCCAGAGCAGGGTTTTCTCGGGGCTCTTCTCTTTGATCCTGGGCGAGAGTCTTCTGAAACGACGGGATTTTTTGATAGGTGGCAATCCCTGCATCTTCTCTCGTGTCAAATTGCGGCTCTTGTGAAGTTAGAAAGATCTTCGCCCTCTCAAAGCGCCTCTTCGTTGACAGGGCGCAAGCGATGGTGGTATGATGCGTTTGTAACACGCGTTAGCAATCCGCCTCACTATGTCATATCTAGGCAACGTGCTTTTTCAGGGCCTGGTATACCCTGGACTTTTCCAAAGAGGTTGGGCTTTCCAGATCACAGGGAGCACCCAAGTGTGTCATCCTGTTGCTCCAAAGAAATTGTCTCACCCGTGTGCGCCGAACTCCCTTTTGCTATTCTGAAGATGACTGCTCAATGATGGGTTGAAAAAGGGTACAAAGGAGCAAGATGTTAGAGGGTGTGGTCAATAGCCCCCCCTACCCCTTCACCGATCCCGCCAAGATGCCGCTCACGAAGTAGCGCTGCAAGGAGAAGAAGATGACCAGAGGCATGGCCATGGAGACGAAGGCCGCTGCGGTAAGTAGATGCCAGTCCTGACCTAGGGATTGCACGAGAGCGGCCAATTTGAGTGTCAGCGGTGCCACCCTCTCCGTTCCCCCCAGATAGATCAGAGCCACTAGTAGGTCATTCCAGACCCACAGGAACTGAAAGATGACCAGGGAGGCGATAGAGGGGATGGAGAGCGGCAGCGCCAGGCGGGTGAAGGCGGTAAGGGGGGAAGCGCCGTCAAGGTACGCCGACTCGAACAGGTCTCTGGGCAGCGCGCCGAAGAAGTTGCGCAAGAGGTAGACGGCAAAGGGCAGGCCGTAGCCGGTGTGGGCCAGCCAGATGCCCAAGAAGGTGCCGGCCAACCCTAGCCGGTTATATACCCGCAGGAGGGGGATAAGGGTCATCTGGAGGGGGACTACCAGGAGGCCCACCACCACCACGAAGAGAACCTGTCGCCCTGGGAATTCCATCCAAGCGAAGGCGTAGCCGGCGAAGGCTGCCACAGCGATGGGAATGACGGTGGAAGGGATGGCGATGATCAGGCTGTTGAGAAACGCCTGGCCCATACCTTGGGCGGTGAGCACATGGATATAGTTGTCCAATGAGTACTGCGTGAAGTCGAAGGGATGCTGAAAGACGGTCCACCAGCCGGTAGCAAAGACATCATTCTTGGGCCGGAAGGAGCCGATCAGCAACCCCACCGAGGGCAACGACCAGATCAAGGCGATGCTCAGGACGGCTACGTGCAGCGGTGTACTGGATAGGGCTTTTCTCAGCCTGTTGCTCATCGCCTAGCCTCCTGTTCCTGAAAGCGGCGGATGTTGACCGCCATGACGGGGATGATGGCCATAAGCAGGATCACAGCGATGGCGCTGGCCCGCCCGAAGTTTAGGAAGGAGAACATCTCCTTGTACATACGGTTGGCCATGACCTCGGTGCCGCGATTGCCGTTGGTCAGAACGAAGACGATGTCGAAGGCCTTAAGCGCAATTATGATCCCCGTAGTGGCTACCACGGCGATGGTCGAGCTGATCATGGGTAGGGTGATGCGCCAGAAGATCTGCCACTCGTTGGCCCCATCCACCCGCGCCGCCTCCAGGATCTCCCTGGGGATGCCCTTGAGGGCAGCCGAGAGGATGACCATGCAAAAGCCGGTCTGCAACCAGACGAAGACAGCGATGAGGGCGAAGTTGTTGGTGACCTTGTTCACCAGCCACCCTACGGGCTCGAAGCCGGGAAGGTTAACCAGAACGGCGTTGAGCAAACCGATCTGGGCTACGCCTGCCGGTTTGAAAGCGTAGACGAACCTCCAGATGACGCTGGCGCCCACAAAGGAGATGGCCATGGGCAGGAAGATGATGGACTTAGCCACCGGTTCGTAGCGCACGCGATCCAGAAGCACGGCGATGACCAGCCCCAGTCCAACGCTGAAAGTGGTTCCCAGCACCAGCCAGAGGAGGTTGTTGCGGAAAGCGGTGTGCATCGCCGGATTGGTGATGGCGAAAGCGTAGTTGGCCAGGCCCACGAACTGCTCGGAGCGCTCGTCGAAGAAGCTGATGTAGAGGGTGTTGAGGGTGGGATAGACCAGGTAAAAGGCCAGGATCAGAAGCAACGGCCCCACGTACACCCAGGGCCGCATTCTCCGCTGTGCCTTGTCCGGGAGGAAGCCAATCAGGAACTCCAGGCCCAGGAACAATCCGACGATCCCGCCCACTCCAACGACAATGGCCAGGAGCGCGCTAAGGGCTTGGCTTATAAAGGCTTCCATTCCCCCACCTCCACACCACGGTTAGAAGATTGAGGCAACCCGCCCGTGGGGACGGGTTGCCTCAGTTCCTGCTCGAACCAGCCATCCCTACTTGTAAGCGTCTACTGCGCTGGCCTCGATGGTTTTAAGAACAGTGTCCAGGTCCTCGCCGCCCACGTAGTCCATCACGCCGATCCAGAACGTACCAGCGCCCACGGCCGCAGGCATCAGGTCGGAGCCGTCGAAGCGGAAGACCTCGGCGCCAGCCAGCACCTCCGCTTGCTTGCGGGTGATCTCGTCAGGGTAGGCGTCCAGGCTCACCCCCCGGTGAGGCGAGAGGAACCCGCCCTTGGCCGCCCAGATCTCGTGAGGCTGAGCCGTCGCCAGGTACTGTATGAGAGCCCGGGCCTGCGGCGTATCGTTGAACATCACGACTACGTCGCCAGCGCCCAGGGCCGGCACGCCATACGCCGGATCGATCTCCGGGAAGGGAAAGACGGCGTAGTCTTCTTCCGTCACCCCCTCGGGGAAGAAAGAAGTGATGAAGGACGCCTGGCGGTGCATGTAGCACCCAGGCGGGGAGTCGAAGATGGGGGCCGGCGAATCGCCGAAGAAGGTGCTCATCACCCCGGTGGTGCCACCCCAGACGTAATCCTCGTTCCTGGCGATCTGACCGAAGTACTCCCAGGCGGTCTTGACAGCCGGGTCGGTCCAGGGGATCTCGTGGTTCACCCACTGGTCGTAGACCTCAGGGCCGGCGGTGCGGAGCATGATGTCCTCGATCCAGTCGGTGCCCGGCCAGCCGCTGGCGGCGCCACTCTCCAGACCGATGCACCAGGGCACGCCGCCGTCAGCCACGATCTGGTCTGAGAGGGCGATCAGCTCGTCCCAGGTGGTAGGCACCTCATAGCCGCCGGCCTCAAAGGCCGCAGGGCTGTACCACACCAGGCTCTTCAGGGCGCCCTTGAACCAGATGCCGTACAATTTGCCATCGTAGGAGCCCAGGTCGATCCAGGATTGAGCGTAGTCCTCCTTGAGTTGATCCATATCTATGAAGGTGTCGAGGGGCACAAGGGCACCCATCTTGGCAAAGTCCACCAACAGTCCCGGTTGGGGGAGGATGGCGAGATCTGGCGGGTTGCCCGCCTCCACCCGCGTGACGAGGACGGTGACCTGCTCTCGCGAGGTTTCGAAGGCCATGCCGATGCCGGTCTCCTCAGTGAAAGGAGCAACTGCCCCCGAGAAAGCCTCAAACTCAGCGCCGCCCCACACGCCGAGCACGGTGACCGCTCCCCCTGAGACCGGCACTTCTATCGTCTCTACGATCCGCTCTGGGGTGGGGGTGGCCGCTGGAGCACAGGCCGCTACCCCTACCAAAACCACAGCCAACACACTGAACAACAGTATCTTTCTATACATCTTTTCTCTCCCTCCTTCTTAAAAGGCACAATCTATTCTTGTCACTGCGTTCTTTACGAGGCTCTCACCCCCTTTCCTAAATTACTTCTTCGTGGCGATTCCTTGACAGCAGTCTCTTTCCCCTGGCCTGATATCTTTCAATATCTCCGGGGCGTGTTGATCTCCACAGGACTCTCGAATAATCAGTTTCGTCTCCAGGAAGAATCTGGTCTCCTCCACTTTTTCCCCTTGAATCAGATCGATCAACATCTGAGCCGCCTTGGCCCCCAGCTGGTAGGCCGGCAAGCGGATAGTGGTCAAGGGGGGATCTACGTAGCGGGCCAGGGGGACATCGTCAAAACCCACCAAAGCCAGGTCACGAGGTATCTTTAGCCCTCGTGCCTTTGCTGCCTCCATAGCCCCAAAGGCTACTAGGTCACTGGCTGCGAAGACCGCAGTGGGAGCGGGGACGACCTCCAGGAGTTCAGACATGGCATGCCAGCCGCTCTCCTCGTTGAAGTCACCGTAGCGCACTAAGTCTCGATCGTACATGAGCCCATGTTCCTCCAAAGCCCGCTTGTATCCTCGTTTCCGTTGCGCACTGGCCGTGTATTGGGGTGGGGCGTTGGTGATGAGGCCTATGCGTTCGTGGCCATGTTCTATCAAATGCTCCACCGCCAGCCTAGCCCCCCCAACGCTGTCCACATCCACGAAGGGTACCTCGCTCCCCTCTAATTGGCCGAGGAGCACCACGGGGAACCCGTCCTTTCTCAAAGCCAAGAGTTGACTATCGTCAGAGCGAGGGCCCGAGAGGATGATGCCGTCAATCTGTTTCTCCCCTACCAGGTGGGTATAGGCATCGGGTTGGGCGACGTTCTCCACCGATTGGAGCAATACCCGAAACCCTCGGGCTTGGGCCACATCGCCGATGCCTCGAAGTACCTCTGGTAGGAATGCATCGCCAAAGATCCGTTCTGGACTCTGGCAGAGGACTAAGCCGATGCGGTAGGTCTTGCGGCTGGCTAAACTTCTGGCCGCGGAATTGGGGTAGTAGTTGAGTTCTCGCGCGGCGTGTAGCACCTTCTGCCGGGTCTCCTCGCTTATCCGCACGCCGGGAACATTGTTGAGGACGAAGGAGACCGTAGTTCTAGATACGCCGGCCCGCTCGGCCACATCTTTGCTAGTTACTCGCCTTTGAGCATACATAGTCTTAACACGTGTTACTAACGCGGATTAATAATATAATAGCATAAACAGCCCCTCGTGTCAATAGTTTTTTCTCAAAACCCACTTGCAAGGTGAAATGACCTTAGGGCCCTGAAACT
>CAZERB010000028.1:0-10076 GCA_964514645.1 uncultured Anaerolineales bacterium | reverse complement strand
CGGAGAAACCACCGGGGGAGGGGCTGTTGCTCATCGTTGACCGGTTGCGGGACCCGGGAAACCTGGGAACGATCTTGCGCTCCGCCTGGGCAGCCGGGGTGGGGCGGGTAGTGACCACCAAGGGGACGGTAGACATCTATAGCCCCAAGGTAGTCCGAGGGGCGATGGGGGCCCATTTCCATCTATCACTGGCTCCTGATAAAGAGTGGAAAGAGATAGAGCCCCTTTTGGAGGAGAGGCAGGTGCTCCTGGCCGATGCCAGGGGCCAGGTGGCTTACCACGAGGTCGATTGGACTCTTCCTTCGGCGCTCATCATCGGTGGGGAGGCGGAAGGGGCCAGCAAAGAGGCCAAACGGCTAGCCCACAAGAGGGTCTATATCCCCATGCCCGGCGGGGCCGAATCGTTAAACGCAGCCGTTGCGGCGAGCATCATACTATTCGAGGCAGCGAGGCAGCAAACGAACCTGGCTGGCGCTACCTAACTCCTCAGTCTTGCCTAGCAAGTCGTTGCCGTAAATGTAGGGGTTGTCAAACACCCCTTTGGCCTATTGTCACTATGAACGGCCTCACTTGGGCTCGATATGCGAACTCCTCTGCCACTTGTTCTGTCGCATTTGAGAAGAGAGATACCCGGGGTTGTCAAAGGCCCCTTTTGGTGCTATAATAGCCGCAAAGCGGGAGGCTAAGAGGATGCGGCGCGGATGCGGGGAGACGAGAGCCTTCATCTTTACGGGTGCCGGGGAGGGCACCTGTTGATCAGCGCTGCCTGGGTAGTTGACCTTCTATAGTAGATCGCCGGTGGCCCTCTTCAGAGGCAACTTTGAAGAGGGGCTTTTTATTTTAATCTGTGCTATATTTATCGCGGAGTAAAAATGATAGAGCGATTGGAAGAGTTGAAAGAGAAAGCCCTCCGAGAACTGGAGAGGGTTGGCGATCTCCCAGGAGCAGAAGAGTGGCGGGTCGCTTATCTGGGGCGGAGGGGAGCCCTGACCAAGATATTGCGGAGCGTAGGCAAACTGCCCCCCAAGGAGCGCCCCCAGGCGGGCGAGCGGGCCAACCGAGTGAAAAGGGAACTCACCCAGGCCTGGGAGGCCAAGGTCGAGGCTCTGAAGGCTAGGACTATCCCCACTGAGGAGAGGATCGACGTCACTCTGCCAGGGCGAAAGCCTCTTCTGGGAACTATCCACCCTGTCACTCGGACGCTTTGGGAGATATACGACATCTTCGCCCCCATGGGCTTCCAGGTGGTGGAGGGGCCCGAGGTGGAGTGGGACAGGTATAATTTCGAACTCTTAAATATCCCTAAAGACCACCCGGCCAGGGATATGTTCGCCACCCTATATGTCGCCCCGCCCTATGGCCAAGGTCAGGAGATGATGCTCCGCACCCATACCTCCCCGGTTCAGATAAGGACTATGGAGCGGTTCTGCCCAGAGCCCATACGAGTGCTCATACCTGGCCGCTGCTACCGGTACGAGAGCGTCGATGCCACCCACGAGTGGATGTTCATCCAGGTAGAAGGGCTGGCTGTGGGGCAGGGGATAACCATGGCCGATCTCAAAGGGGTGCTCACCGCCTTCGCCCGCCAGATGTTCGGGGCGGAGCGAAAGGTCCGCTTCCGCTGCGACTACTTCCCCTTCGTGGAGCCGGGAGCGGAGATGGCCATAGACTGTATCGTCTGCCAGGGGGAGGGTTGCCGGCTCTGTGGCTATACCGGCTGGCTGGAGATCCTGGGCGCAGGGATGGTTCATCCGGAGGTCCTGCGGAATGGCGGATATGACCCTGAGATTTATACCGGCTTCGCCTTCGGCATGGGGGTGGAGCGGATCGCCATGCTGAAGCACGGCATCGACGACATAAGGCTCTTCTATAGCAACGATTTGCGCTTCTTGAAGCAGTTCTGAGGGAGATAGCGATGAGGGTCCCCCTAAGTTGGCTGCGAGACTATGTGGATATCAAGATACCCCTCGAGGAGTTGGCCCACCGCCTCACTATGGCCGGGATAGAGGTGGAAGCGGTAGAGAGGATAGGCGCTCGATGGGATAAGATGTATGTAGGGGAGGTATTAGAGGTACGTCCCCACCCTAACGCCGACCGCCTTACCATCGCCGAGGTGAACTATGGGGGTGATAAGCCTTTGACCGTGATCACGGGGGCCCCCAACATAAGGGTGGGGGATAAGGGGTTAAAGGTGCCCACGGCCCTGGCCGGAGCCAGGCTCATCGATGGCCACTCCCCGGAGCACTCAGAAATCACCCTCAAGCCAGCCAAGATAAGGGGCGTCCGCTCTGAAGGGATGATCTGTTCGGAGTTGGAGCTGGGCATCTCTGACGACCACGAGGGGATCATGCTCCTAGACCCCGAGGCCCCCGTCGGCGTCCCTCTGGCAGACTATTTGGGCGATACCATCTTCCATCTGGAGTTGAGCCCTAACCTGGTGCGCTGCCTTTCCCTCATCGGGGTAGCCCGAGAGGTGGCGGCCCTCACCGGGGAGGGGGTCCGTTTGCCAGAGATGAATCTGGTGGCCGAAGGAGGGCCTATCGAGGAGATGGTCAGCGTGGAGATAGAAGCGCCCGACCTTTGCCCCCGCTACTCCGCCAGCCTGATCACGGGCCTAACTGTGGGCCCTTCGCCCCTCTGGCTCCAGCGCCGCCTCAGAGCGGCGGGGATGCGTCCCATCAATAACATCGTCGACGTCACCAACTATGTGATGTTGGAGTTGAATCAGCCTTTGCACGCCTTTGACTACGAGAAGATCCGAGGGAAGAGGATCATTGTAAGAAGGGCTGGAAGTGACAATATCTTCACCACCCTCGATGGGGAGGAAAGGGAACTCCTGCCCGATATGTTGATGATCGCCGACCAGGAAGGGCCAGTGGCCGTGGCCGGGGTGATGGGCGGCCTGGTGAGCGAGGTAATAGAGACCACCTGCCAGGTGCTCCTGGAATCGGCTAATTTCGACCGGGTGAGCATTCGCCGCACCTCGCAGGCACTCAAAGTCCGCACTGAGGCCTCTATCCGCTTCGATAAGGGGCTCGACCCCGAATCGACCATCCCAGCGCTAAGACGGGCCAGCGAGTTAATCCGCCAACTGGCCGGGGGCCAAGTAGCCCGAGGCTTCGCCGACGCCTATCCGCGACCAAGGGAGAGGAAAGAGATACCCTTCACTATGAGAGAGGTGGAGCGTCTCTTGGGGGTTAGCGTGCCCCTGAAAGAGGTGGCGCGGATCTTGGAATCTCTGGAGTTCCAGGTGGAGGCGTTGAGCGAGGAAAGGCTTCGAGTCATCGTCCCCTCATACCGGGGCGATGTGAGCCTGCCGGCGGACTTAGTGGAGGAGGTGGCCCGGATAAAGGGCTACGACGAGATCCCTACCACTCTCCTTTCGGGGGAACTGCCGCCCCAGCGGATCAACTGGTCGCCCCATTGGGAGAGACGAGCCAGGGAGGTGCTCGCCGCTTGTGGCTTAAGCGAGGTAATCACCTACACCTTAGTCAATCGAAGGGAATGGGAAGCCTTCCCTCTATGGGGCGAGGAGACGAAGCCCGAAGCCCTAAGCATCGCCAACCCCATAGTTCTGGATCAAAACCTACTACGCACCTCCCTCTTGCCCAGTCTATTGAAGGTCTTGGCTTCCAACCTGCGCTATCACTTCCAGATTTGCATCTTCGAGATCGGGCGGGTCTATCTCCCCCAAGAGGGTGACCTCCCTCGGGAGAGAAATACCCTGGCTTTGGCCCTGGCTGGAGGCAAGGAGAAGAGCATCTGGGGAGAGGGAGAGGTTATAGACTTCTACGGCCTGAAAGGGGTGATAGAGACCCTCCTTCGAGAGATGGGGATAAAAGAGTACGACTTCATCCCCGCTCTTCACCCTTCCTTCTCCCCCCATAAGGTGGCTCATCTCCTTGTAGGCGAGGAGCCAACAGTGGTGGGGATATTGGGAGAGTCGCAGGTGGGGGAGGTTTTCGATCTAGGTGAGCAGTCTGTATATCTGGCAGAGATTGATTTTGATGCCCTTTGTTCTCAGGCCAGATCGGAGCGGCCTTACCAACCTCTGCCTCGCTACCCGGCCATCACCCAGGACATAGCCTTAGTGGTGGATGAAGAGGTACCGGCCGGGAAGGTTCGCCGACTCATCATGGGGGCAGGGGGCGCGCTTCTAACTGAGGCCAGGCTATTCGATCTCTACCGGGGAGCCCCCATCCCTCAGGGCAAAAAGAGCCTAGCCTACTCCCTCACCTACAGGGCCCCCGATCACACCCTCACCGTCGAGGAGGTGATGAAGATACAGGAGCGGATCGTAAGCCGTCTCTACGAGGCAATAGGAGCGCGATTGCGGGAATAAATAGAGGAGGGGACCATGAACTGGTTCGATCTAATCCTTGTGGCTCTAGTTCTGGTAGGCGTTATCGTGGGCTACATGCAAGGGCTGCTCCGCCAATTGACCGGCCTCTTGGCCCTCTATATCGCACTGGTGATGGCTGCTTATTTTCATGGGGCTGTAGAGAGACGGATCGACTTCTTCGCTCCTAAGATGGCCACCGAGGCCCAAGAGTCCTTAGCCTTTTTAGGCATCCTGGCTGTGGTTTACGTGACCTTGTATTGGTTGGGCCGGCAAGCCTTTCCGGAGACCAGGCTGACGGCACTGGGTTTTTTGGATCAGTTGGGTGGGGTGGTGATAGGGTTTCTCGTGGTGGGTGTACAGATCGGAGTAGGGGTCTTGATCTTGAGGTTTGTGAGTGGGGTGTCGTGGATAAGGGGAGATACTCTTCGCTTGGCCTTCCTTCAGGCGATTGAAGCCTCCCCTCTAGTGCCCGCCTTCCAGACCTATCTTGCCTTTGTGGCTCGCACCATCCTCCCTTGGCTCCCCGCTGGCCTGCCTACCTTCTTCTATCTCATATGAACGCCAGATCGTTGAGGGCTCTAGAGTTTTCTCAGATCCTCCACCGTCTGGCGGAGCACACTTCCTTCTCCCTGGGCAAGGAGTTAGCGTTACGCCTTCGCCCCACAACTGACGAGGAGGAGGTGAAGCGGCGGCAACAGGAGACTACGGAAGCTAGGTCTCTTCTGGAGAGGGAACCCCACTTCACGGTTGGTGGGGCGAAGGATTTGCGACCTCATCTCCAGAAGGCGGCTATCGAGTCGCCTTTGACCCCCGCCGAACTCCTCGACATTCGGGACACCATGGCCAGTGGAACCGCTATCCGCCGGCGGTTACACTCCCTACGCCGTCACTTCCCCACCTTGGCGGAGATAGCCCAAGGGATCGAGGAGTGCTCCGCCCTTCTAAGCGAGATCCGCCGCTCCATCAACGACCGGGGAGAGGTGGTAGATGGGGCCAGCCCGGCTCTATCTAAGATACGGCGGGAACTCCACCAGGTACATGAGAGGCTTCTTTCCAAGATAGAAAGGATCGCCTCCTCTCCCAGGAACACTCCCTTCCTGCAGGAGCCGATGGTAACCCAACGCTCAGGACGGTATGTGATCCCTCTCAAGGCCGATTTCAAGGGACGGATCCCAGGGGTGGTACACGATCAATCGGCCAGTGGAGCCACCCTCTTCGTTGAGCCCTTAGCCACCTTGGAGTTGAACAACCAGTGGCGGGAACTGCAACTGGCGGAGGAGAAAGAGATAGAGCGGATCCTCAAGGGGCTCACCGTCCGAGTGGCCGAGGAGATACCGGCTATCGAGGGGACGATTAAAGCCTTGGCCTGGTTAGATTTGGCCTTAGCCAAAGGGAGATATAGCATCAGCCTCTCCTGCGTGGAGCCAAGGTTCATCCCCTTTCGCCCTCCAAAGGGGGAGATTTTGCACCCTGGTTCCACCCTCCGTCTGATCCAGGCACGCCATCCCCTCCTCCCTCCCGAAAAGGTGGTCCCCATCGATATCCATATCGGCGACGATTTCTTCATCTTGGTTATCACGGGCCCCAATACCGGCGGGAAGACCGTCTCCCTGAAGACGGTGGGGCTCACAGCCTTAATGGCTCAGTCAGGCCTGCATATCCCGGCTCAGGAGGCGGAACTCTCCATCTTCCAGGGTATCTACGCCGACATCGGCGACGAGCAAAGTATAGAACAGAGCCTCTCTACCTTCTCCTCCCATATGACTAACATCGTGACCATCCACGCCCGAGCCAATGAGAGATGTTTGGTACTGCTCGATGAGTTAGGGGCCGGCACCGACCCGGTGGAGGGTTCAGCCCTGGCGCGAGCCATCTTGGATCATCTTCGCCAGAGAAAGATCACCTCCTTTGTGGCCACCCATTACTCTGAATTGAAGAGTTATGCCCATATCACCCCTGGGGTGAAGAACGCCTCTGTGGAGTTCGATCTAGAGACCTTGGCTCCTACCTACGTGATGAGCATCGGCCTCCCTGGGCGGAGCAACGCCCTAGCCATAGCCACTCACCTGGGGCTCGATCCAGGGGTGGTGAAAGAGGCGAGGAGGCTCATCTCCCGGGAGGATCTGGAAGTAGAGAGTTATCTAGAAGATATAAGGAAGGCCCGCGAGGAGGCTTTGGCAGCGGCTGAAGCAGCGAAGGCGGCCAGAGGGGAAGCCGAGAGGAAGGAGAGGGAAATAGCGGAGGAACTTAAAGCCTTAGAGGGTTCCCGCCGTGAGATCATCAACGAGGCTCGGAAGCAAGCGCGAAGAGAGTTAAAGGAAGTGAGGGAGGAGATCCACCACCTGGTAGCGGAGGCGAAAAAGAAGGCCACGTCGGTTGAAATAGAAGCCAAACTCACCGATCTAGAGGAGAAACTACAGCCTCTTCCGCCAGTTAAGAAAGGACCTCCTCTGGGCGAACTGAAGGTTGGCGAGGCCGTATGGGTGGAAGGGTTGGGCAGAGAGGGGGAGGTGGTGGCTCTGGAAGGTGACCAGGTAGAGGTGCAAGTAGGTCCCTTCCGGGTGAAGGCCGATATAGAGGATCTGACACCAAGGGAAGGGCCTCCCAGGGAAAGAGCCCCAGGGGCGATCTCCCTTCCCCTCTCTCAGCCGGTCCCAGATTTTTTGGACTTGAGGAGGGAGAAGGCCGAGGAGGCGCTTTGGCGATTAGATAAATATCTGGATGACGCTTTCCTCAGCGGATGGTCCTCCATCCGTATCATCCATGGCAAGGGGAAGGGGACCCTGCGCCACCTAGTGCGCCAGGCGGTAGAAAGCCACCCCTTGGTGGCCTCCTTCCGTTCCGGGGAGGCGGCCGAAGGCGGCGATGGGGTCACCGTAGTCCGACTGGTGGAGAGTTCAAATTGAGAACCTTCTCACGTGGCCGCATATCTTTTCCCCTTTATTCCCCCTGAATAAGGTATCCTTCTAGCCGTTTAGGGCCCCATCTGGTATAATAGCCTTAGAGATGAAGGTACTCCTCATAAACCCCAAGGTTAACTTGCCCATAGAGGTGCGTACCAGCCCTCCCTTAGGCTTGGCCTACCTAGGGGCTGTCTCTGAGGAGCGGGGGGATGAGGTGCGCATCCTCGATATGGAGGTGGAGGAGACGCCTCTAGGCCAGGTTCTCAGAGAAGAGCGGCCTGATCTGGTAGGGATAACGGCCAACACCATCCAGATCAAGGCCGCTTGGCGGGTAGCCCAGGAGATAAAGGCGGAGATGGCTCCCCCCGTCGTCCTGGGGGGGCCACACCCCACGGTGCTTCCCGAAGAGTCGGTAAAGCGGCCGGAAGTGGATATCGTGGTTCGGGGCGAGGGCGAGGCCACCTGGGCCGATCTTTGTCAAAGGTTGGAGTCGGGAGCCTCGTTAGAGGAGGTCGAAGGGATCAGTTACCGCCAAAATGGGAGGGTGGTTCATAACCCTGACCGCCCGCCCATCGCCGATATAGATAGCCTCCCCTTCCCCGCCCATCACCTCTTCCAGATGGAGCGTTACACCAACCTCCAGCCCACGCTAGATACCGTCGAGGGGAGAAGTTTCAGCATCTTAACCTCCCGTGGTTGCCCCTATCGTTGTACCTACTGTTCTCAGATCTTGCCCCGGCTCTGGCGAATGCGCTCCCCGGAGAGTGTGGTGGCTGAGTGGCGCTGGCTGGTGAAGGATTTAGGCGCAAAGGAGATCGGCGTATTAGATGACTCCTTTAACATCGACCGAAAGCGGGTTCTCGCCATCTGCGACCTCCTCATCTCCGAAGGGTTAAACGATGTGCCCTGGATCATGATCAACGGTATCCGGGCTAACCTAGTCGATGAAGAACTCTTAGGCCGGATGCGAGAGGCGGGTTGCATCCGCACCGCCTTCGGGGTGGAGAGCGGAAATCAGGAGATACTAGATACGGTGATAGATAAACATCTCACCTTGGATGAGATAAGGGCAGCCTTCAAGGCGGCCAAGAGGGTGGGGATGGAAACCATAGGCTTCTTCATCATCGGTCTGCCGGGGGAGACGGAGGAGACGATAGAGGATACTATCCGCTTCGCCTGCGAACTCGACCCCTTGGTGGCCAACTTCTCTATGGCTACCCCTTTCCCCGGCACGGAGATGAGAGAGGTGGTCTTAGAGAAGGGGAGGCTTTTGGCTCAAGATTGGGACGATTACGCCTTCTTTGAGGATAAGCCCTCTTTCGAGATGGATGGGCTTCCGGCGGAGTTGGTGGAGCGGAAGTGGAAAGAGGCGTACCGGCGATTCTATCTGCGCCCTAACCGCATCGTGCGCACCTTGCTTCGCAAGAAGACCTGGCTTGATCTTCCCCGCACAATGCGCATGGCCTGGCGGACGGTAGTCTCTTAGACTTCTAGCGATGGATATTAGGATAAGGCAGGCAGTTTTGCACAACCGCTTGGGGAGTTTTATATGGAAGAATGTCCATCTAAGATACTGATTGGGGTGAATAGGTGGACAAATGTCCGTTTAATAACTAGTTAGCCGGAAATCTCTAGGTGTTACTCAAGATGGCAAAGAGATTATCATCAGCAGCGATAGTCACTCTAAAGGAAGCATTATGTAATATCTATTGGTATAAGTCAGACTTGCGTAGCTTCCTCCAACACTGTATTTCTGATAAGTATCTTGTTGGTTCATTGAATTGGGATAACTACAAGCGTCAAATTGTTGCCGACCTTGTAGATACTCTTTGTGCCGATCAGGACAGTTATCTTGGTGATCTAACGAGGTTATGCAATGAGGTAATCAATATCGAGTCCTTCGAGCATTTGGAGCATCTTGAAGGTGGTGATAAGAAGGTAGAACGGGCAAAGGCCGCTGTTGAGCAATTGCGCAAGTTTGTAGAACCTCATCAAGAAGTAATTAACGAAGAAGAGGCAATTGCCGAGCGACAGAGGCGAACCCTTGCGAAGTTGAAATCAAATAAAGCCGTTCGCGAGAAATTGTCTGATCTAAATCAACGCTATATGAAATTGTCAATCTCTGAAGATGCTCATTCTAGAGGTTTCGAACTCGAGCGGCTAATGTATGACCTATTTGAACTATTTGATTTAGATCCAAAGGCGTCTTTCAAAAATTTAGGTGAACAAATAGACGGCGCGTTTTCACTTGAAGGAACGGATTATCTTTTCGAAGCAAAATGGCAGAAGGATCCAGTTGCCATCCAAGATTTGGATGCATTTTCATCAAAGGTTCGTCGTAAATTGGAGAACACCCTAGGTATATATCTCTCAATGAATGGCTACTCCGAGGATGCTGTACAAGCACATTCTACTGGTCAACCAAGCATCATTCTCATGGATGGTGCTGATCTAATGGCTGTTCTCGAGGAACGTATCGATTTTGTTTCGCTTCTCCTTAGAAAGAAGAGGCATGCTGCTCAAACAGGTAATATCTACTTACGGCTTCATGAAATACTTTAATTTGGTAAAGAGATGATTTCCGGCTAACCACTCGCTGGAGCGGACCGGGGATGCTTGCGAAAATGTAGTCGAGAGATCATGTCCCCGGCCGCTCAGCTCGAGGCCGGTAGATGGACAATACGATGGAGATATTCCCGAAGCATTTCTGGAGCCTATGGCGGGTTCTTAGACCTTTGGGCTCCAAGGAGTCGGAACAGTGGATGACGTCTCCGAGAGGATAAAATGCAGCGTGGGCATAACCGCCCACAACGAGGAGGCCAATATCGGCC
>CAZERB010000027.1:0-10647 GCA_964514645.1 uncultured Anaerolineales bacterium | reverse complement strand
TCTTCATCCCCGCCAGGTGCTGGATGGCCCCGGAGATGCCGCAGGCGATATAGAGAGTGGGGGTTACAACCTTCCCCGTTTGGCCTACCTGGTGGCTATGGTCGCGCCAGCCTGCATCTACTGCCGCCCGGGAGGCACCCACCGCCGCACCTAGGACGTCGGCCAACTCTTCCAGGAGGGCGAAATTCTCTGGCCCCTTCATCCCTCGCCCGCCGGAGACGACGATATCGGCCTCCGTCAATTCCACCCGCTCCCCGGCCTCTTTCAACATCTCGATCACCTTGGCCCGGACGTCGCCTATATCCACGGAGATATTCACTACCGCCGCCGTGGAAGAGGTGTCAGGCTCTGGCGACGGGAAGATGTTCGGCCTAACGGTAGCCATCTGGGGCCTGGTCTCCTCCACCACCTTGGCGATCACTTTCCCGGCGTAGATGGGGCGGGTGATGAGCAAGCGGCCGTCTCGGACCTCTATGCCTGTACAATCAGAGGCTAGGCCTACCCCCAGCCTGGCCGCCACTCGGGGAGCCAGGTCTTTCCCCCGCGTCGAGGCGGCTAAGAGGATGACAGCGGGGTCGGCCTCTTTGATTAGGTCGGTGAGGACCTTAGTGTATGCCTGGGGTGCATAGTTCTCTAAGGCGGGGTCATCGGCCAGATAGACCTTCTGGACACCATAACGGCCAACCGTATCGGCTAATGGTGAGACACCTGCGCCCATCAGCACCACATTTACGGCGCCGCCCAACGCTCGGGCGATCTCCGCCCCCTTACCTATCATCTCCAGAGTGACCTTCTTCAGTTCGCCCTCTCGTACCTCGGCTACTGCCAAGACATCGTTAGACATATCTTTCCACTCCTAGTAGAGTTAGCCTTTGGGAAAAGCCACTACAAGATTTTCGCCTCGTCCCGGAGGAGGTGGACTACTTTTCTCGCCATCTCGCCCGGTTCCTCCCCTTGGAAGACCTTACCTCCCTCTCGACCTGGCGGTGTCATCGCCTCCACCATCTTTATCTTGGCCGCCTCTCTTCCCACCTCCTGGGGACTCACCCCCAGTTCTTGGGCATCCCATTCGGCGATTGCCTTTTTCTTGACCGCCATGATCCCCCTCAGGGAAGGGTAACGGGGCTCATTCAGCCCCTTCTGGGCGGTGAAGACCGCGGGCAAGGAGGTCTCTACCACCTCTTTCCCTCCCTCGATCTCGCGGTGGGCTGTGGCCCTCTTCTTATCTTCGGAGATATCGAGTTTAACGATCACCGAGACGTGGGGTAGATTTAGAAGTTCAGCCAAGGCGATCCCCACCTGGGCGTGGTCTTCATCTACCCCTTGCTTGCCACAGAGGATGATATCGTAATCTATCTTCCCTAGCGCCTTGGCTAATACCAGGGCCGTAGCATAGGGGTCCGAGCCCTCGAAGGCATCGTCTATGAGGTGAATGGCTTCATCGGCGCCCAAGGCTAGGCCGCTCTTGAGGGCCTCCTTGGCTCGCTCTGAGCCCACCGTGATAAGGGTGATCTTCCCTTCGCCGAGCCTTTCTTTGATCAGAAGTGCCTCCTCGATGGCGTACTCGTCGTAGGGGTTGATGACCCATTCCAACCCCTCCGCATCAACCATCCCTTCCTTTATATTTACCTTGCTCGCCGTATCTGGCACCTGCTTGACACATACCACGATGTTCATTAATGTGCACCTCCAAGTATTTGATGTAAGGGCAACAAATCTTGACCCTCTGGGTTGTGATATCTTTCACACAGCGAGGATTTTACCACGAAGGTAGGAAGGCTGTCAAACGACCGGGAAGGGGATTTGTGATATGAGTATTTTCTCGATTTACAACCGGGAGTTTCCTCCTGAAGTAGCAAAACCGGCTGAAGCCTCGACTCCTCTTCGTGCACCGGGAATAGAGCCTTTAGGCGGTGTGTGGCTGGGCTCGATCTTAGATGGTGGAGGTATTGACCGAGAATGGTGCTTTGTGATGCTATGGTTTAAGAGATGGAAAGGCGCGTTACAACGTTCTTGCGGATGATTTTGCTGGTCGGCACCGGCTTTTGATCCAGCCAGTTCAACTGCGACCATGCTCCGGGCAGGCCTCGACCCTGGCCTTTGATGGGAGCCAATCTCCCTTCTTTATTTGCCTATCATAATGAAGAACTACTGGTTCTCATCAAGAAATGCTTGGCCGTGTGAAATGATAGAGCCCGTGACCACCTCCGTCACGGGCTCTCGCTTTCTCCAGTCTCGCTTTACTCACACTGAGAGTAGCCGCAGGCGGGACAGACGAGGCAACCCTCTCTGAACTCCACCATAGCGCCGCAGTCGGGGCACTCGGGGCACATCCCTAAGGGGTTGTGAGGGGGTTCTGCCTCTTCGAAGAGGGAGAGTTGTAGCCCGTTGGCCTTTGTGTACCTCTCTATCGCCTGACCGATGGCGTCGGCGCAGGAGAGGATCATCTGTCCCTCCCGCCAGTTGGGGGCTGGGCAGCGGATGCCTCGCAACTGCTTGATGATCGCCTTGGTCTCCAGGCCGGAGCGGAGGGCCAACGATATGAGCCTGCCGATAGCCTCCGATTGGGAGGCCATGCAACCCCCTGATTTTCCCATCTGGGTGAAGACCTCGCAGAGCCCTTCCTGGTCCTCGTTGATAGTAATATATAAGGTCTGGCCACACCCTACGGCCACCTTCTCTGTCGTGCCTCGGGTCAATTCAGGCCGTGGTCGAGGTTTGCGAATAAACCTCTTGATCCCTTTGGAGAGGACTTGCCTCTCTCGGCTGCGGTCCCGATAGATGGTAAGCCCTTTACAGCCTAGATCATAAGCCAGAAGGTAGGCTTTCTTTACCTCCTCCACGGTAGCCTCATGGGGGAAGTTGATCGTCTTGGAGACGGCATTGTCGGTGTGCCGCTGGAAAGCGGCCTGGAGGCGGATATGCCACTCCGGGGCTATGTCGTGAGCAGTGACAAAAAGCCGTTGCACCTGGGGCGGTGCCCCCTCCAACCCTTGGAGGGTGCCCCTCTCGGCGATCTTACGCATCAGGTCTTCGCTGTAGAACCCGCCTTCGGTGGCTATCTCCTTAAATAGGGGGTTTACCTCCATCAGTTCATCTTCGTCGAGGACATGGCGGACGTAGGTTATGGCGAAAAGGGGTTCGATGCCACTAGTCGTCCCGGCTATGATGCTGATGCTTCCCGTGGGGGCGATGGTGGTCACCGTGGCGTTTCGCATGGGCCTACCCTGCCAGGAGGAGCGAGGTGCTCCCCGGCTATCGTCGTAGATGCTGCCTGGGTAGTGGGGGAAGAGGCCCCGCTTTTCTGCCAGGCTACTCGACGCCTCCTTGGCTGTAGCCTGAATGAACCCCATCGCCTCCTCAGCCAGGCTCACCGCCTCCTCCGAGTCATAAGGGATACCTAACCGGATGAGCATCTCCGCGAAACCCATCACCCCCAAGCCGATCTTCCGGTTGGCCTTGGTTATCTCCTCTATCTGAGGCAAGGGGTATTCGTTTTGGTCTATGACGTTGTCCAGGAAATGGACGGCGGCTCGCACTGTCTGCCCCAGTCGCTCGTAATCTACCTTTTTATCTTTCAACATCCGAGCCAAATTTATCGAGCCTAGGTTGCACGACTCGTAGGGGAGAAGAGGTTGCTCGCCGCAGGGGTTGGTGCTTTCGATCTCGCCCCATTGAGGGGTAGGGTTGCTCTCATTTAGGCGATCCAAGAAGACAACGCCCGGGTCGCCGTTCTTCCAGGCCATCTCCGCTATCTTGTCGAAAACCTCCCTTGCCGAGAGGCAGTTTACCACCTGGCCATTGCGGGGGTTGACCAGAGGGTAGTCGGCTCCTTCCTTGAGGGCTCGCATGAACTCCTCGGTTAGGCCCACTGAGATATTGAAGTTATTTAACCGGTCGCCATCCTCCTTGGCGGCGATGAACTCCATGATGTCTGGGTGATCGACGCGCAGGATACCCATGTTGGCCCCGCGCCGGGCTCCACCCTGCTTGATCGCTTCCGTAGCCGAGTCGAAGACCTCCATGAAGGAGACCGGGCCCGAGGCTATCCCCCCCGTGGATTTCACTACATCTCCCTTCGGTCGTAGGTTGGAGAAGGAGAAGCCGGTTCCCCCACCGCTCTGGTGGATGAGAGCCGTGCATTTGAGAGCCTCGAAGATACTCTCCATAGAATCCTCGACGGGGATGACGAAGCAAGCGGAGAGTTGCTGCAACGCTCGACCGGCGTTCATCAGGGTAGGGGAGTTGGGGAGGAGCTCCAACGAAGCCATAAGGCGGTAGAACTCCTTCGCCGTGGCTTCCACATCGGCCCGGGAGTCATAGAGAAGATCGGCGGCGGCGATATCTTTAGCCACCCGCCAAAACATCTCTTGGGAGGTTTCAGTGACCTGGCCGTCTTCTCCCCGCTTAAGGTATCTCCTCTCGAGGACGGTCATGGCGTTGACCGACAGTTCGACGGCCACATTTTCGTGGGCCATTTTCTCTCCCTCAGCGGGTTGTAGAAAAAGAGAGGGTGCCGTTCTGAGGAAGCGCAGGACGACACCAGATTATAAACTCAGTCGCAGTTGGGCCTCTAGTTCCTCTTCCCTCCTCTTCCACTCCCGGTAATCTTCGATCTCCTCGGCCAAGGTGTCCACATCGGGAAAGCGGCGATGGACGGAGGCAAACCGCAGATAGGCCACATCGTCCAGTTCCCTCAAACGCTCCAATACCAGTTTACCGATAAGTGCGCTTTCTACCTCTGGTTGTCCCATTTCGTACAGTTCGCGCTCCACTTCCTCGGCTATAGTTTCCATTTGTTCTTTGGAGATGAGCCGCTTGGCACAAGCCTTGCGTATGCCTGTGACCAGTTTCTCGCTTTCGAACGGCTGGTGTCGCCTATCCCGCTTGATCACCGTCAGGGGGAGGGTGACTACCATCTCGTAAGTGGTGAAACGCTGCTGGCAGTTGATACACTCACGACGACGCCGGATACGACCTCTAGCCTCCCTAGTATCGATGACCTTGGAGTCGCCAGAAGAGCAGTAAGGGCATTTCATTTTCATCTCCACTTCATAATTGGCGGCTCTTCTCCCTCCGATACCAAATATAGGGGTTCTATGTCCATTTGCCACAACATATGGTGGTTGGTCATGGCTAGTTTACCACAGGGTGAAAGAGAAGGCAATACCTGAACCTTAAAATTCTCTGGAATTTTAAGGTTGGATCCCCTTCTGGCAACGGTGGGAGGGGGAGCCAGAACTGACATCTCACTACTGGCGGCGCAAGAAGGTCGGGATATCCAGGTTATGCCCGTCAAAGGCGGGCACCGGGAACTCGCGGATATTGGAGGCGGGTGTGGAAGCCTGGCGTCGCCCTGCGCTGTCGAAGCCGGTGGCGATGACGGTGATCTGGACCTCGCCTTCTAGGTTGGGATCGATGACCGCACCAAAGATGATGTTCACATCGGGATGGGCCATCTCTCTTATGATCTCGGCCGCTTGATAAACCTCGAAGAGGGCCAGGTCTGGGCCGCCGGTGACGTTAAAGAGCACCCCCGTAGCCCCGTTGATGGTCATATCTAATAGCGGACTGCCAACCGCAGCCTGGGCAGCGTCGGCGGCGCGGGTCTCGCCCGTGCCTCGCCCCACCGCCATGAGAGCCGCTCCCCCTTCGGCCATGATGGTCCGGACATCAGCGAAATCGAGGTTGATGAGGCCGGGCACGGTGATCAACTCGGAGATGCCCTGGATCCCCTGTCGCAGAACATCATCCGCCAGGGAGAAGGCTGTCTGGATAGAGGCTTTTTTATCCACGATATCTAGCAGACGGTCGTTGGGTATGACGATGAGGGTATCCACCTCCTCCTGGAGTCTGACCAGCCCTTCCTCGGCCACATCCTTGCGACGAACCCCTTCGAAGGTGAAGGGTTTGGTGACCACCGCTATGGTGAGAGCGCCTTCCTCTTTGGCCAATTGGCCGATGATGGGTGAAGCCCCGGTGCCGGTACCGCCGCCCATCCCCGAGGTGATAAAGACCATGTCCGCATTCTGGACGGAGGCTCTCAGTTCCTCCTTGCTCTCCTCGGCGGCTTTGATCCCGATAGCGGGGTCTCCTCCCGCCCCCAGCCCCTTGGTGAGTTTCTCCCCGATGTGGACCCGCTTCGGGGCCTGAGAGAGGAGGAGGGCTTGGGCGTCGGTATTGACGGCGATGAACTCCACCCCTTGCATCCTCTCTTGGATCATGCGGTTCACGGCGTTGCTGCCGCCGCCCCCTACGCCGACCACCTTGATCTTGGCGAAGCTTTCCGCTTCTGACAGGTATTTCATCTCTTCTCTCCTTTCTTTGTATTATCCGGGGAGCAGGGCTTTCAGCCACCCCCGAAGACGACGCGAGAAGTTGCTCGTTGTGCGGGGAGCGATTTCTCTATCCTTGGCGCGTCTCAGACCCCAAAGGAGGAGCCCCACGCCGGTAGCGTAGGCGGGGCTCTCCAGAGTCTCCACTAGACCCTCCAGTTTTTGAGGGTTGCCCACTCGGGCTGGTAGATCCAGGGCCCGGCTGCCGAACTCTCGCAGGCCGGCCAGTTCCGCCGTCCCTCCGCAGAGCACCAACCCCGCCGGAAGGAGGCCGTCATAGCCGGAGCGTTTTATCTCTTTGAAGACGAGATCGAAGATCTCCTCGGCCCGGGCCTCGATTATTTGGGCCAAGCGCCGTCGGGAGATGGAGCGTCGGGGTTCGTTCCCGAAGGCGGCTATTTCGATCGATTCCTCTGGGGCTATGACCTCAGGGAGGGTATGACCATGTTCTATCTTTATCTCTTCGGCTACGTTGAAGGGGGCTCGCAACCCTATGGCGATATCGTTGGTGAGGTGGTTGCCTCCCACAGAGAGGACCATGGTGTGCCAGACACTGCCATCGATGAAGATGGCGATGTCGGCGGTGCCGCCGCCGATATCGGCCAGTACTACTCCCATCTCTTTCTCCGCCGTGGTGAGGACCGCTTCCCCGGCCGCAATGGGTGCCAAGACCAGGTCGATGATCTCCACCCCCGCAGCGCGGACGCACTTTACAAGGTTATGGATGGGTGGTACAGCACCGGTTATTACATGAGCCTCCACCTCCAGTCGGTACCCCTGGAGGCCTAATGGGTTTCGTACGCCATCCTGTCCATCCACGGTGTAACCCCTGGGGATGGCGTGGATGATCTCTCGATTGTGGGGGATGGCGATGGCTTGAGCGGCGTCCATAGCCCGGTCCATGTCGTCGAGGGTGACGCCTCGCACCCCTCGGGAGATGGCGGCCACCCCACGACTGTTCACCGAGGAGATATGTCCCCCGCTCACCCCTACGTAGGCCCGGTCGATCTGATAGCCAGAGATATCTTCCGCCTTGGAGATGGAAGCGGCGATCGCCTCTGTGGCCTCCTCGACGTTGACTACCACCCCTTTGCGGAGGCCTCTGGAAGGGGCGATGCCTACACCCACGATGCGCAGCCCACCCTCTTCCTTCACCTCCGCGACAAGGGTACAGGTCTTGGTGGTACCTACATCGAGAGCCACGAAGGTCTCTTCCACAGATTTCCTCCCCGATGAAACTCAGCCTTCGACTGTGTAGTAGGGGGTATCGAAGCGGAGGTCGATCACCACGGCCTTGATACCTTTCTCTTTCAACTGTTCCTCGAGGGCGTACAACAGGGCTACCTTGGCCTGGGCATCCTCTCCGGTCCCTAGACGTACCTTCACACCCTCTTCAGTTGTAAAGGCGAGCCCATAATCTTGGGAATAGTCGAAACTATTAACTTGGGGCAGAAGCGAGCTATAGATATTTGCGGCCTCAAGGATCTGGGGGTTTATACGGTCCCCGGCCCGTAGGGAGCCGCCCCCCAGATCCTTGAGAGTGAGGGAGAGACTAGTTTGGTGGCGAGGGGAGAGCACGAACCCCTCGCGGTCTAGATAATAAGATTCCTCTCCAGATAGCCAGAGGAGATAGGCTTGGCGTTCTTTAACCTTTATGTTCAGGTGATTAGGCAGGCGACAACGTACCTCGGCTTCCGCCAAATCGGGCAAAGATGCCACCGCTTTAGCCACCTTTTGGGGGTCGATAAAGAAGATGCTGTAGCCTTCGACCCCAGAGGCCTCCGATATCTCTTCGCTCGATACCGCTTCATTTCCTTCAACCGAGATATCGAAGATGTAGAAGCCGTAGGAGGCGAAAAGGTAGGCGGTTACCAGAATGAGGACCCCCAGGAGGGAGAGGCTGAGGAGTTTGACTCGCTTCCGGCTCAGCCAGGAGAGCGATATTCGCCTTCGAGTCATGCTCTTAGAAGAACGTCTTTTCCCCCATGATGCGGCTCTCTGCACCTCTTATCTCCTCATTTGCCTCTCGTGGCTGCCAACTCCTCCGGTTCCCAATCGCCCACCAACTCGATCCCCAGTTCTAGAAGGGTTCCATGCTTCTGCCACACCCTCTCCCGCACCAGCCTGATGAGGGCTGACACGTCACGAGCCCGCGCTTGGCCCAAATTCACGATGTAGTTAGCGTGCAGGGGAGAGATTTGAGCATCGCCTCTTCTATGTCCCTTCAATCCTGCCTCCTCTATGAGGCGGCCGGCATAATCTCCCTCTGGGTTCTTGAAGACCGAACCGGCGCTGGGCTCCTTCGGTTGGCTCTTGCGCCTCTCTCTTTCGTAGGAGGCCACCCGCTCCGAAAGGAGATCTCTCGATTCTTCCTGGAGAGCGAAGTCGGCGGAGAGGATCACCGAACTCTCTCCCTTAAAACGGCTAGTGCGATAGCCCAGTTCCAACTCGCTCACCGCCATTCGACGAAGGAACCCCCGATTATCGAGGAAAGTTGCCTGTTGTAACCGTTGGGCTATAGAACCGCCAAAGGCTCCAGCGTTGTTTACGATGGCCCCTCCCACTGTCCCCGGGATGCCTACCGCCCATTCCAGTCCTCCTAACCCCTCTTTGGCTGTGCGGCGGGCCAGGGAGGAGAGAGAACTACCGGCTTGAACTCGAAGAAGTATGCCTTCGCTCTTCGTCAATGAGCGCGCCCCTCGGCATCTATTTTCGATGACCACCCCCCGTATCCCTTCATCGGCTACCAAGAGGTTGGTGCCTCTCCCCATCACGAAGTAGGAGACTCCTTCTTTGCGGGCCAGGGTGCCCCATCCTAGGAGATCCTCCTCTCTCCTGACAACCACGTAGAGGTCTGCTGGTCCCCCGATCCGATAGGAAGTATGGCGAGCGAGAGGTTCATGGGCTAGGGCCTGGCCACCGAGCCCCTCTTCTTCCGCCCGGGTCAAAAGAGTCCCCCTTTTCACCGCTCTCTCCTTTTGAGTCGGGCCAAAATCTCCTCGCCCACCTGGTAGATATCTCCCGCTCCTAGGGTGATTAACAGGTTGCCACCCCTCAATTGTTGACATAACATGACAACAACATCTGACAGAGCGCCGATATAGTGGACCCCCTGATGGTTCATGGCGGCCACCAGTTCCTGGGAATTGATTCCCAGGTCATCGCTCTCTCGAGCCGGGTAGATGTCGGTGACCACCACCTGATCGGCGTCGCCGAAGGAGGCGGCGAAATCTGACAAGAGTGCCTTGGTGCGGCTATAGGTGTGGGGCTGGAAGACCGCCCATACCCTTCTTTCGGGATAGCGTTCCCTAGCGGCGGCCAAGGTAGCCTTGATTTCGCTAGGGTGATGAGCATAATCATCGATGACTATCACCCCTGCGGCCTCTCCCTTCACCTCAAAGCGCCTCTCAACCCCTCGGAACTGAGCCAAGGTCTTTCCCGCTTCCATGAGGTCGATCCCCAGATAGTCGGCGACCGCAAGAGCGGCCAAGCCGTTTCTCACGTTGTGCCGACCCGGGATGCGGAGGCTGAACTCTCCCCGCGGGCGGCTGCTGGCGAGCACGCGAAAGTTGCTGCCCCCGGCGGCATTGGCTGCAAGATCCGCGGCTCGCCAGCGCGCCCTGGGGCCCAGGCCGTAGGTGGTGATCTCGGCAAGATAGGGCTCCTCTTGGAGCCTCTGGGCCATCGCATCGTCAGAACAAAGGAAGATCTCTCCTTCCGGAGGGACTAGCCTTACGAACTCCAGGTATGCCTGGTAGATATCTTCCAAGTCTCGGAAATAGTCGGGATGGTCCATCTCTATGTTGGTGACCACGGCAACGGAGGGGGAGAATCCCAGGAAGGTGCGCTGATATTCATCGGCCTCAAGGACGATGTATTTCCCCTTTCCGGCCTTGGCGTTGGAGCCCAGTTCCGGTATTACCCCTCCCACTATGATGGTAGGATCCAAGCCCGCCCGATCTAGTATGAGGGCGATCATAGCGCTGGTGGTCGTCTTTCCATGGGTGCCAGCCACGGCCACGCCGTAGCGGCCCTTCATGAGTTGTCCCAGGATTTGGGCTCGATTAACCACCGGGATCCCCGATTCCTGGGCCGCAACCACCTCTGGGTTATGGGGGGGCACGGCGGAGGAGAATACGACGAGATCTGCGCCCGCTATGTTCTTTGCTGCGTGACCCTCATACACCGTGCCCCCTAAACCGACCAGGGCCTCCGTGAGAGGAGAAACTCTCAAGTCGGAGCCAGAGACCCTGTAGCCCTCTTCTAAGAGCACCCGGGCGATGCCACTCATCCCTATGCCCCCGATGCCTAC
>CAZERB010000026.1:0-11097 GCA_964514645.1 uncultured Anaerolineales bacterium | reverse complement strand
GATTTCCCCTTTTGGAGGTTATGTTCATGGCTCTTCTAGAAGAACCGTGTTTCATGAAAGCCGCCCGCTAGATACCCCGTGAGGGGAAAAAGCGGGCTCGCCGCGCAGGCCTTCCTCCCGCAGTTTCCTCTCTGGGAGATTTTCATGGCCACGGAGACCTCTTCCTATAGATCTAGATTTCGCTAGAAAGTGTCGATGATTAATCCCTGGGGCAAGGTAGTCCTGATCTTCTCTTTAACCATCCCCTGGACTTCCACTGCTATGGCTTCCAGAGCCAGCAATAGCGCACCCACCACTGGTTCGAACTTCGGCAATACGATAGAGGCTCGAGGTGCTACCTCATGGATGACTTGCTTGATGGTGTCGATGAGAAGTGGCCCCTTGGCCTTGAAGATGCTCCCCCCCAGAACCACCTCCACATCTTTGTCCTGCAGCGATAGCCTCCGAATGAGGGTTCGAGCCGTGCTCCCTACTTCCGTGCCCACTTCTCTGACTAATTGGCAGGCTACCTCATCCCCCGCATAGGCTGCCTCGAAAAGGAGGGGCACTAGCCCTAATAGTTGACGCTGCTCGATTTCATTGTGATACAGCATCTGAAGCAAGTGCTCTGCAGAGGATACGCCTAGGGAGTCGAGGACCATTGGCAGAAGCATGGTCGGTTTGCCCCGGCCGTCCCAAGCGCGCATGATACGGCGTATGATTTCCTGACTGATATCCGTTCCTCCCCCCCAGTCACCGGAGTCGGAACCCAAGCCAGGGAGAATAATCTCCCGCCCATCGGGAGCACGACCAGCCGCATTCGTGCCCGTCCCACAGATGACTACTACGCCCCAGGGCCGTGAGAGCCCACAGCGCAAGGCGGCCATAGTATCATTCTTCACTATGACCTTCTGGCACACTCCAAGATCCTCCACCGCTTGGCTGAGCATGGCATAATCTTCAGGTAAGTCAGCACCTGCCAGGCAGAAGATGCCTAGTCGAACCTCCTGTGCAGATAGTTGTGCCTGAGCAAGGGCTTCCCCAACGGAATGGGCGATCTCGGCCACTGCAGCCTCAAGGCCACTGACCTGATGATTGCTCGGCCCACCACGTCCGAAGCCTAAGATGTGGCCATCTTCGCTTGCCACTAAACAAAAGGTTTTAGAGGCTCCTCCGTCTACACCTAGCACATAGTTCATGCTACCCTCAAGAACCCTTCAACTGCAATCCGATTTCACCACTTCTCCTTACTTACTGAAGAAGTGAGGAAGGTAATCGCTATTGGCTTCCAGAATAGCGTTCAAGAGCGCTTTCGCCACCTCGAAACTGGGAACCAAGGGGTGGTTAAGTAGCGCCTTCAGAGCGGTCTTTTGGTCCCCGGTCACCGCCGCCTCAATGGTTAGTTCTTCATAGGCTTTGACAGCCTGGATCAAGCCTCTAATCGCAACTGGCAGGTAGCCAACGGTCAACGGGGTCGCTCCGGCCGCCCCTACCAGGCAAGGCACCTCAACCACCGTACCCTCCGGCAAGTCCGCTATGGCGCCTCTATTCCGACAGTTGACTATATGCACCTCGTTCTTGTTGCCGACGATGGCTGCGATCAGGGATACCGCGGCTGTGGAGTAGAGAGCCCCTCCTCGCTTTTCCAGCTCTTTAGGCTTGCTGACAAGGTGGGGGTCGGCGTACATAGCCAAGAGCCTTTCCTCTATCTCCTGCACTTCTTCGCCACGACTCTTGTCTGCCTTTCTCTGTTCCTCCAATACCTCGTCATGGTGGTAATAATAACGGAGATAGTAACAAGGGAGCATGCCCAATGCTTCCAGGAGTTCTGGGCTAAAGGGAGAATGACCTTCCGCGGCCTGGCGCGCTTCCGTGATCGCCTTGGTTAACACTTCCCTTGTCACCTGCCGGCCATCCAGGTAGACCCCCTTGGCCCAACTCAGGTGGTTAAGCCCCACATAGTCGAGCCTTACCCTCTGGGGTGAAACGCCTAGATAGCCAGCCACCGCGTGAATCATGTTGATAGGCAGGTTGCACAGTCCGATTACCTGGGCCTTGCTATGCTTGATGAGAGCCTCTGTTATCAACCCAGAGGGGTTCGTGAAGTTGATCAACCATGCTTGGGGGGATAGCCGCTCCATATCTGCCACGATACTCAACATGACCGGGATAGTGCGCAAAGCCTTGGCGAAGCCGCCGGGGCCCGTCGTCTCTTGCCCCACTATGCCGAAGCGCAAGGGGATCTTCTCATCCACGATCCGCTGGACATTGCCTCCCACACGGATCTGGCTGATCACATAGTCTGCTCCCTCCAGTGCCTCTTTCCGCTCGGTAGATAGGATAAGTTCGATCGGCGAACCCGCTGCCCTAATCATGCGCTTAGCGAAACCTCCCACCACTCTCAATCTGTCTTCGTCTATATCCATCAAAGTGACTGTGGCGAGCCCCAATTCCGCTTGTCTCTCGATAAGGCCTTCTATCAATTCCGGCGTGTAAGTGCTGCCTCCCCCTATCACGCAAATCTTGAGTTCTCTAGCCATCAACTCTCTTCTCCTTACGATCAGACTCGAATCTACCTCAATCTCCCCACAACATCAAGAAGTGGTGGGGTGAATTAAGCAAATTTCAAGAACTGCTGGGAATCTGCACTCTCTGGTTTCTGATGGAAGGTGCAAGTAGGAATAGAACCAAAGCGAATATAGCAGCCAAACTGCAAAGACGAAAGAGATTCATCACCCCTACCCGAATCATAAAGATATCCTCCCATCAGTTCCAAAACATAGGAGATAGAACACCGAGCGTAGATAAGGGCCTTGCTCTTCTCCATATTCCCTTCCTGCAAAGAGGTGGAGGCGTTGCTCATCCCATGGCCATGCCTCTGGGTTGGATGACTATCTCGTCAATCAACACCCTAGATGGCAAAGAGGCCAGGTAGAGAGCCAGTTGGGCTATATCCTCCGCTTTCAGCATCCTCGAACGGTCCGGGGCGGTAGGATCATTATCATACCAAGGGGTATCTACGTAGCCGGGGCAGATGACGTGGACACCGATATTGTGAGGTAACATCTCTAGCGCCAAACAACGGCTGAAGGCGATAACAGCCGCCTTCGCCGCACAATAGGCACTACACTCAGCGAAAGGGATCTTGCCAGCATCGGAGGAGATGTTGATAATTCGACCTTTCTTCTGCTCCATCATAATGGGCAAGACCTCCCGGCAACAAAGGAAGGTCCCTTTAACGTTAACGTTGAAGACCTCGTCCCACTCCTTGGCCTTGAAATCGATCACCGGACCCCAACGTCCCATCCCGGCATCGTTGACCAGAACGTCCACGCGGCCAAACTCCCTTAGGGCCTCACCAACCATTGCTCTAACTTGCGCCTCCCGAGAGACATCAGTGGGCACGACCAAAGACTCCCCGCCGCGACTAAGAACCTCTCGCACCACCTCCTTAAGTTTTGCTTCTCTACGAGCGGCCAAAACTACCTTGGCCCCTTCTTGCGCAAATGTGAGAGCGATCTCCCTGCCTATGCCGCTACTGGCGCCGGTTACGATAGTCACCTTGTCCTTCAAGAGTAAACCCTTGTGCTTCTCTCCCATTCTTGTCCCTTTCTACTGCCCCTTGCGCGGGTATTCCTCGACTTCGTTGAGAGCAGGGTACCTATCTTTTCCCTGTCGAGAGATCACTATGGCCGCTAAGGCGTTGGCGAATCGTAGAATCTTGGGAGTATCCCACCCTCTCAAGAGGCCGAAGATCACACCTGTGTTGAAGCAATCCCCCGCACCCGTGGTATCCAGGGGCAAAACGCGGAAGGTGGATTGGCGGAAGATCCCCTCCTTTGTATTAGCAATGCTCCCCTCTGCACCCAATTTAATGATCACCTGGTTTGGGCAGCGGCCAAATAGAGCCTCTAGACAACCCTCGGGGGAAGTCTCACCGGTCAGCGCCTGCGCCTCATTTAGACTGGGCAGAAAGATATCCATCTCCTCTATTAGTTGCATCACCTCTTCCACGGAGCGCTCTGGCCATCCTTTGACATCTCGTATCGAAGAGCACTCGTTTGCCCTCCGCATGAGCCTCTTCGATTAGCCTCTTAGTGCCAGCGAACCCAAGGCTCGGTAAGAGGAAATAGCCCGAGATGAGAACGCATTGTGCCTCTTTCCAAGCCCCGCCATGTCTAAGAACCAAATCGATATTCAGATGCTTGAGGTGCCCCAAATGGGTCACAAAGGCGCGCTCGCCATCTTCCCGACCGAGACAAACGCTAATACCTGTGCGCACATCCAGTGAACGCTCAATGTGGCTTATGTCGATCTTGGCCTCCTCCAATATGGATAGCAACTTCTGGCCGATGGCATCATCTCCCACATTGGCAATGGCCGAGACTTCGACTCCTAGCCTTGCCAGGGAGAGAAGGACATTACCTATCCCTCCCGGGCGCCAACCCATATGGCTGGTGATGACCTCGCTGCCCCAAGTGGGGAAATCCTCGAGCGGGGACAATACCAGATCGGCGTTGAGGTTGCCGATAACACAGACTCGCTTACTCATAAAGGGTTACCTTCTTAGCCTTATCAAACTTGCCCGGTTGCAAACCTTTCTCCGTGGCGATCCTCCAGGAGAGTAGCTGGATGGGAACGATCTCCAACAGGGGGGATGAGAACTCGTCAAGAAGCGGCAGCGTTAGATTGAAGATCCTTTCCCCTTGTAACCCCTCATCACTACCAATGATTACCACTTTTCCTCCAAATTCGGCTATGTCGTGCGCCAGCCGCAAGTTGATATCTCTCGTTCTCCCCAGCGTGGCAAATACGATAGCCGCCAAATCTGGAGATACCGCTTCCAGAGGTCCGTGTCTGAATTGCCCTGCACTCATCCCTTCAGCCCGCATCTTCGCTGCTTCTTTCAAGATCAGTGCTCCAGCCATGGCCGAGGCTACTGACGGGCCTCGCCCTAGAAGAGAGAGACAATCCACCTCGCCCAAGAAGTCAAACAGGGCATCGATCTTCTCCCTCCACCGCTCAAGGAAAGACTCCATGGCTTCCACAGCCGCATATAACCTCTCCACCCTTTGTTTGTTCATGCTGGAGGTGAGATACATAGCCAAGAGGAGGAGAACGGAGATGGTTGCGGTGTAAGTCTTGGAGGCTGGCCCACTTTCTTGTCCGGCATAGAGGAATAGAGGGAGATCGCTATTTCTGGCAACACAATTCTCGGCCTCACTGGTGAGGCTCATGATAAGGGTTCTGCCGCCAACTTCACCCAGAAGTTTCTGCACCTCTACCGTTTCCCCCGATTGGGAAGCGATCACCACCAGAACTCTATCGGAGATGAGATCCTTATAGTAATGCAATAACTCCGAAGCCTCGACCATGGTGGCGGATAAGCCATGCTCGTTTAAGTAGACGCAAGCAGGATAAAGGGCGAAATAGGAGCTGCCCATGCCCGTCAGCAAGATCAAGTGATACCTTCCTTGCTCCATCACTCTGCTCACCGATCGAAGCCGAGATTCGTCTTCCAAGTAGCGATCCAAAGTTGCTCGGATTACTCGGGGCTGTGACAATATCTCCTCTAAGAAATAATCCATCTCCTCCCTCCCTGGTTACTCAAAAGTCACGGCTTTCCAATGGAAGACCGTCCCGCAGAATCCGCCCCACAACTTCCGGGCTGAAGAAGAGCCCATAAAGCCATGGAGGCAGCGCAACGAAGACTAACGGCTTTCTCATGCCACAAGTGCCCTCCTTCCCAAGTCACCCATTGCTGCGGTCAGCCCCTCTATGAGCTGCCGTTGCATGGAGAGGAAAACGATGATCATGGGCACGGCGGCGATGGTAGAGCCGGCCATGATCTGACTCCAGTTGGTGATGTGATACTCTTGCAGCAGGGCGATCCCCACCGGCAGAGTGCGCATCTCCATGGAACTGGTGACGATCATAGGCCAGAGGAAACCGGTCCAGGATCCCATGAAGGTGAAGATCGACAGGGTTGCTACCCCAGGCAGGGATAAAGGTGTCACGATCCGCCAGAAGATCCCGAACTCTGAGCAGCCATCTACCCGCGCCGAGCCCAGGATCTCATCGGGTATGGATAATATATACTGGCGCATTAGGTATATGCCGAAGGCCGACGTGGCCCCTGGCACAATCAGTGCCCAGTAGGTATCTATCCACTTGAATAAGTCCATCAACTTGTATAGAGGTATCAGGTTGACCTGGAAAGGCACCATGAACGTCATCAACAGGACGAAGAATATCTTTTCCCGGCCTGGAAACCTTAACTTCGAAAAACATAGCCGGCCAAGGTGCAAAAGAAGACGTTTCTCAAAGTGACCATCGCCGCGGCCAAACTATCTGTTCCTACCTTGCCGAGCGGTCTCTGTCCCGGCGAAAACCTGCCATCTCTATGTAGTATTTGCATCTGTCACCGCGGACTATCGCCTTGGTGTATTCGACAGGCCTTCCGCTGTCGGTATAAGCAACCAATTCCAAAAGAAGACCTGGTGCACCCGCTTCAAGGGCGAGGTTCTGGGCCTCATTGTCGTTTATGATCACTGGTTCAAGCGTTTCTCTAGCCTTGACGAGCGAGACCCCATGCTTCTCCGTGATGAAATGATAGAGCGACTGAGTGGCCAAATCCTGCGAAAGAAGACCGGAAAACAATCTGTGAGGCAGAAACGTCTTTTCAAGCATTAACGGTTCACCATTGGCGAACCTGACTCGCTCCAAAGAGATGACCTCTTCACCTGGCGGGAGATCCAAGTTCTTGGCCACGGTACCAGTCGCAGGTATTATTCTTGCATCTAAGACCCTACTATTTGGCTTGAGCCCATGATGCAGCATCTCTTCTGTGAAACTGGTAAGCCGCGAGAGATCTCGCTCCATCTTCGGTTGAGAGACAAAAGTACCCTTGCCCGGCACGCGATATAAGAGTCCGTCTCGAACCAAATCTAGGACGGCTCGCTTCACCGTTATACTGCTCACCCCATACTGCCTGCAAAGTTCCCGTTCCGAACTGATTCGATCACCGGGCTTGAGTTGGCCCGCGCCTATCAACTCTCGTAAATCCTCTCTGATTCGATAGTAGAGCGGAACTGGAACTTCGTCTGGACTAGGCACACCACCCTCCTAACAATGATGGCTTCCGTGGCAAGAGACGAAATCAACTATTTTTCTCTTGGAATAACATAAATAATATTATAATATTATATTTTGGTTCTACCACTGATTGACTCAGTTGTCAACTGCCTGGGGTACTGGGGCCGGTTTTGCGTCACCAAGGTGAAAATGTCGCCTCTCAACAAAGAAGCCGCACGGAGCAGTTGAGTCCCTGGTTCTACCGCCGCTCTACCAGAAGCGGGATCCACTACTCAAGTTAGCACACAAGCAAGATAGAGTAACGTATCGAATAGTGGGTATTCGGGGATAAGAGGGTGCTACCTAGCCCTGATCTGTAGGATGAGAGGGGAGATGAAAACTTACGAAGTGATGCGGATGTGAGGGTTTAGGCGAAATCACCGCCAGAGAGCTATCCCAGGGGCTGATATGCCAACCGCGCCCTTTGAAGAAATATGGGGGCGAATGGTTGACCAGCAAGGGAAAGTTCTTGGAGAATAATTAGCATGGAATCCGCATAGAGAGTAGAGGGAGAGCGATTCTACCCAAGCAGAACTCACTACCGACTACCAAAGAGCGATTTTAGAAGAGCATACCCAATGGTTCCCGCTCCGGGTGGCGGGCGACCATTCCTCCACCAGCAGTGAGTGAGTGTGACCTCTCATTCTGTCTGCTCCTCTAAGAAGGCCACCACCTGCTCCAGGGTGGGTGGGCGGCAGTGCCGCCCAGGCCTGTGGTGGAAAGCGCGCCACAGCCACTGGCGAAGCGCAATGCCTCTTCCAGGGGCAAGCCCTGAATCACGTGGGCGTAGATGAAGCCGGCGTTGAAGGAATCGCCCGCCCCTGTGGTGTCCACAACGTCTGCCTGGAAAGCCGGGCTGTGGACGATCTGACCGTCGCGCAGCGATATCGCCCCGCACGCGCCGCCAGCGGAGAGTTCCACGTGGTCGGCGAAGACGGCCTCCTGGGGCCCCGAAAGCGCTTTGTAGAACTTGATGCGCTGCCGTACCTAGATGCTGCTGTCGGGTCAGCGGTGACCGCCTGATCGTAGTGGGGCAGCAGGCTAAAGGTCGGCGGGGTGCCGCATGAGCAGATCTGGGTGACGCTATGGGGCTTCAACATGCGGGTCGTCTCTTGGATCAGGCTGTACACCTCCTCAAAGGCCGCTAGCGAGTCCTCGGGCCACTCATGGTAGGGGGGGGAGTTGTAGCAAGTCGGCACGAACTCGTACAGCTCCAGATGACCGTAGGCTGCTTGCACAGCCCCCCAGTCTGGCCCCGTTGGGGTTCTGGCCCAGGACGGAGTTCAAATGGAGTTGGAGTTCGCCTAGCAGGCTAGCCATCCTCTCCCGGAAGCGGCTTCCCTTTCAGGATGACCGCGATCCTTTCCGCAACAGGGAGGGCCATTGCACCGGTTAAAACGTGCCGCATGGACAATCTTATATTCAAAAATATCCAGGAATCGCGGCCTCAAAGGGGTCTGACTGAATAATGATGATCAAACTCGCTAGGAAAGCCATCAAGACCGAGGCTGTGTCGCAGAATCGGAGTATAGAAATAGAAGGGGGGAGGGGAAGGTTCTGCCCGGCCAATAGCGGGAATTTGGTTTGCGGCCCGCCGAGGGCTAGACCCGTGCGGGGCGAAGACCCGGAAGAGGTGGCCGTACAGCCCAGTAGGCGTGCCTTGCGATATCTCAAAGTTGAACCGAGGATGGCAGGCAAGCAACTCATTTAAGAGCCTACGACAAGATTTATCTGGCTTCAATCGTTCATCGAGCGCTTGGCCGCCCTGTTGCTGACTTATCTGCCCGCGTCGATACGGGGATTGTCGGAGTTGGGTCCTCTTTTCGAAACATTCAACTTCGCCAGGAGTAGCGCAACGCCTGGAGATCGCAAAATCGGTAAGACGAGACTTGACTACGGTGCCGATCGTTGTAGAATTCAATATAGAGGCAGCAATGCATCAGCCATGCGGAGCAAAATTGAAAGGTTGATTGGATGAGAGTAGTTATCTTTGGTGACGATCGCGACCAGTTGGAGTTCGATGCTCTGGTGCTGCGCCAGGCCGGCCTCCAGCCGGTTACCACCATTGATGAGGCGAAGTTTCTCTCCATCTGCGCTGAAGAAGCGCCAGATTTGGTAGTAATAGACGCCACTTCGAAAGAGATGGACCTCCTCTCCGTGACTAGCAAGGTACGCTCAGACTCAGGCGTTCCCATTATGGCACTTTCTCCCGAGAGAGAAGAAGAGTATATTCTGCAAGCCTTGGATCGGGGAGTTGATGACTATCTGGTTAAGCCTCATACCCCTCGAATGCTTGCCGCTCGGGCCAGGACCCTCCTTAGGCGGGCACGGCCGATACCACTTTCGGCGGTCGGGCCCATTACTATTGAAGGCTTAACCCTGGACCCAGAGCAACACCTGGTTATCACCTCAGAGGGTCGTAGAATCCACCTGACCAATTTGGAGTTTCGTCTTCTTTATCTGCTGATGAGAAATCCCGGCCGAGTGATTCCCTCGGAGACGATTATCGACAGGGTCTGGGGATACAGCGGGGAAGGCGACAACAGGCTCTTGATAAGCTTGATGAACCGCTTGCGTCGCAAGGTGGAGCCAGACCCCGCCAATCCTCGGTATATCAAGACCGTCCCAGGCATAGGTTACTCTTTCTCCCCCGGCGAGGGAACTACGGCATGCTAGTCTCCTCAACCTTTCGTGGGTTTTGCAAATTGCCCCCCCAAGATTTAGTGTTATAATACCAAATTGATACACCAGAGCCTTTTTTGTTACCTTTTTGATACTTCATTGTGATGGTTTTAGTACCTGCTGATGATATATTTAAAAACGAATTTTGGGGCAGGGGTATTGGAGGAGATTTGCTTGGAGAGCAAGGCATAACTGTAGGCGTATGTAGAAGACTGGGTATTCCCTCTATGGACATCCCGGTCGACCTTCCCACGCCAGAGGTAGCGAGGCTCATCCCTTTAGAGATGGCTCGCGAACTCATGGCAGTGCCTCTGGCGATTGAAGAGGGAATTCTCACCGTTGCTATGGCAAGTCCCTACGATGGGGAGGCAGTAGCCGCCCTGGTTGAAAGTAGCGGGTATGAAATATTCCCCGTTTTGAGCCCTCTCGACCAGTTAGAGGCTGCCCTGCAAAGAGTTGAGGGCTTATGGTATGGCGATCCCTGCGACCAACCATCGAGGGAGGAATAGCAACATGGCAGCCATGAGAAGAATACGAGATGGAGACTTGCAGCGCGTTTTGGCCCTGGCTAGGAAGACCGGTGTGTTCACGACGGAGGAAGTAGGGGTAGTCAAGGAGTTATTGGAGGCGGAACTTAAGAACCCCGCACAAAATGGCTACCATGGCCTCATCTTCGAGGAGAACGATGATGTGGTCGGTTTCGCCTGTTACGGCCCTACACCGATGACTGAAGGGACCTATGATCTCTATTGGCTCTTCGTAGACCCTAAGCACCAGCGACGGGGGGTAGGGGGTACTCTCTTGGGAGAGGTCGAGAAGGCCATCCGTCGAGCCAAAGGGCGGATGCTGATAGCCGACACCTCTTCGTCGCCTTCCTATGTGCCAGCGCGTAGGTTCTATCAAGAGCATGGGTTCCAAAAGGTCGCTGAGGTGGGGGATTATTACTCCCCAGGCGACTCTCGACTCACATATGTGAAGAAATTCTAACGGAGGGTCAAAGATGAGTAGTTCAACAGCGGTAGGAACAAGTCCACTCTCAACACAGCTAGTCAACGTAAGTAGGGAGATGAAGGAAGAGGCGGAGGAACCTCCGGGTAGCAAGCCTCCGCCGTCTAGGCCTCGGCCATGCATTTGGGCCGAGGTGAGCGAGGAGGAGTGGAACGATTGGCATTGGCAAATACGTAACCGCATCACCGAACTGGGGAAGCTGAAACAGGTTTTGGAACTAACTCCAGAGGAGGAAGAGGGGGTGATCCGGGCCAGGGAAACCTTACGGATGGCCATCACGCCCTATTTTGTTTC
>CAZERB010000025.1:0-11277 GCA_964514645.1 uncultured Anaerolineales bacterium | reverse complement strand
TGATATAAGAGCCGTCGGTGGCCGCCACGCTGAAGTTCAAAGGAGGCTCTGGAGCAGGATAGGCTCCAGAAAGGCTATTTTCAGGCCAAGCCAGGAGCCAAGAGGTCTTGGCCGCTTCTATCTTGGCCCTCAGGTTGTCAGGGTCGGTCTCCCTCAATAAGAGGCGAGCCCGCTCCATCTCTTGGCCCTTCACCCCTTGGCTTAGGGCGCGAGCCATCTCCTCCAACCTTTCGCTTACGAGGCCTAGATCGAGAGGCAAAGGCACCTCCTACCTAAGCACCCTCTCATCCCCAACCCTTCTGGTGATCCCTTGGGCATCCAAATATTCTAGGAAGGCTTGGGCGTACTTGCGACTGGTGGAGAAGAGATCCCTCACCAGAGCCAAAGTAATCGTGCCCTCCTTTTTCAGATGTTCCACCACCCGCTCCACCATCGCCTCATAGGTGCTGGCCAAAAAGAGGGTATTTTCGCTTACCTGGACTATTCTCCTCTGCTCTAAGAGAGCGTTCAATACCTCCTCTCCCAGCGCAGCCTGGCAATCAGCCACGGAGGGAGTGGTGTAGGGCTCCTGGGAAAGCCTAGAAAGAAGCCTTTCTACCCGCTCCCCCTCCTCTGGGGTGAAGCGCACCTCGTGGCCTGGCAACCTCAGAGCCGCCCCCTCCTCGGCCACGGCTCCCTCTTTGACCGCCTGCCCGATGAGGTCATTGAAGAGGCGGGAGGGGAAACGCAGTTTGCTCTTCACCTCTTCCTTAGGCATCCCCAAACGAAGAGGGTAACGACTATGATATTCCTCTATAAGATCAACCAGGCGGGCCAGGAACCCCTCCCACCAAGTAGAAGAAACGAGAAGTTGACCCTCGCTCGCTCCTAAAGCGAGAATCTGAGAACTCTGGAGAAGCCGCTCTAACGCCTCCTCCACCACTTCTGGCTCCAGATGGCTATCTTCGACCAACCTCCCCATCTCCTGGGGGCCCTCTTCCAAGGCCGCAAGAAGCACCTCCTGAGGTGTGCCTAAGGCCAGGGCTTCTAGTTTCTCTATCACCTGGGGACGGAACCTCTTATGACGGCGACGGGGGTGGGGATCCACCACCGTTCCACCCCCTATGGTAAGGCTGGGAGAGGGTTGGCGGATTATGAAGCGATCATGAGCCAAAAGGGCCGTGGGCCGGGCCAAGGCCAACTGGACCCACCCCTCTTCCCCCGGTTCGATCGCCTTGGCTCCCAGAACGCGTGCCTTGGCTGATATCTTGGCTGCGCCGCTGTAAAAATCTACAGAAGTGTTATGTCGAAGGGGCTTGAGAGCACTACCCAGCATCCGAAGGCGAACATCTATCAGCCGCGTAGGCTCAAGCCATCCGGGGCTAGTCACTACATCCCCTCGCTGGAGTTGATCTTTACCTACCCCTACCAGATTTATGGCCACCCGGCTACCGGGCAGGGCCACCTCTATCTTCTCCTTATGAGTCTGCAAGCCGCGAATCCGACTCTTGAGCCCCTGGGGCAAGATCTCTACCTCCTGACCCACCCGAAATCGGCCGTCTATCAGCGTTCCCGTGACCACAGTGCCGAAGCCGGCCAAGGTGAAGGCTCGATCGATAGGGAGCCGGGGGCGACCTCTCCCTCGTCGAAGGGGTGTATCGAAGAGCAAACTATCTAATTCCTCGACTAAACAAGGGAGCCCTTGCCCTGTCGCCGCCGAAAGGGGGAGGATCTTAGAATCGGCCAGAGTTGTCCTTTTAAGCAATCGGTCTATATCAGCAGCCACAAGTTCCAGCCACTCCTCATCCTCTACCAGATCCACCTTAGTCAGGGCTACTACTCCCTGTCTCACCTCTAGAAGGTCTAAAATGGCTAGATGCTCCACCGTCTGGGGCATCACCCCTTCGTCGGCAGCCACCACAAGCAGGGCAGCATCAATCCCCCCCACCCCAGCCAACATGTTCTCAATGAAATCCTCATGCCCTGGCACATCGATGACGCTCACCACTAAGCCCGAGGGTAGGGTGAACCAAGCGAAGCCCAGATCAATGGTCATCTCCCGCTCCTTCTCCTCCTTGAGCCGGTCGGGATCGATCCCTGTTAGGGCCTTCACCAGGAGCGATTTGCCGTGGTCAACGTGGCCAGCCGTACCTATTACTCGGGTCCCACGATCCTCACCCACTATCCTTAAGACCCCTTAATCTGCCCTTCCAACTCCTTGATCCATCGCTCCAACTCAGCCATCTGTCGACGGGCACGCTCCTGTTGGATGGGCCATATCTCTGCAAAGCGTGCCTGACGCTTTGCCTCTTCCTCTCTTTGCCTTTCCCACTCTGCGGCACTCTTGGCCCACCGCTTCTCGTTCTCCTTCCGCCACTCCTCGAGCTCGTGCCTAAGGCGCTCCTCTCCCACTTGCTGCAGATGCAGCAACTGATCTCGGCGCACCCGCAGTTCCTTCTCCAACTTATGCAAACTGGCCGATAGTTTTGTCGCTTCCTTAATCCGCTCCTCTAGACGGGGCGTCTCCTCCTCTCGCTTGGATAGTTCCTGCTGCCAGGCTGCTCTATCGCGGCGCAACTCCGCTATCTCCTTCTGGCGCTCATCCTTCAACCGCCGCCACTCCTCCAGGAACCCCTCGCGATCTTTCCGTATCTCCTCTCGCATAAGCCCTAACTCTGCGATCTCTTGCGTGCTCTTATCGACCCTGCTCTCCAGATACTCTATCTTTCTACCTTGAGCAATGCTCTCTTCTCGGAGGCCAGAAATCTCCTGCCTCAGGCCCGCGATAGCCTCCGATAACCTCTGGAGTTCAGACTTGTGAAAATCTAGGGGCTCCATTTTCTTATCTAGGAGAAAGGTGATCTCCTCTCGGACTTTCTCCAGAGCCTGGGCCATGCTCTCCCTTTCCCGCTGGCGCAACGCCGCCGCTTGCTCCTCCACTCGGCGCCGCTCCTCTCGCGCCTCATGGACAACGAGGCTCGCCTCCGCCCTCACCCGCGACAAGGTCTCATCCAGGCTGGGGAGTTGGGCTATTTGACCCTGGAGACGAGTCAATCGGCCTTCCAACTCTCCGAATCGGCTTACCAGATCCTCGATGTGAGCCGCGTGGTCCTCCGCCTGTTTGCGCAACTCCTGAAGTAGAGCCTTCTCTCGCCGCTGCTCCTCATCAAGCCAGATCAATAGCTCCTTTGTCTCATCCATACCTAGCCTCCGTCTGGGGTGGAGGGTTGAGTTCTTCCACCTTGCCCGTTACCATGAAGACCACCCTCTCGCCAATATTGGTACTGCGGTCTCCTATCCGCTCCAGGTCGTGGGCCACCCAGATGAGATGGGTGGCCCGAGTGATGGTCCGAGGGTCATCCATCATGAAGATCAGTAGTTCCCGGTATATTTGATCGTAGAGGGCGTCCATCTCGTCATCTTCCTTGGCTAAGGCCCTGGCCCTCTCTGCATCGTGGGCTAGGAAAGCCTCAAGCTGCTCGCGAAGGAGCGATCGCCCCTTCTCCGCCATGCGAGGGATATCGATCAAAGGCTTTAGATGGGGCTGGGGGGCCAAAGGTATGGTGAGTTGAGCGATACCTTTGGCGTGGTCGGCCATCCGCTCTAACTCCGTAGCGATGCCGGAGATGGCCAGGATAACTCGCAGATCGCTGGCTAGAGGCTGCTGGGTGGCGATGAGGACGAGACACCTCTCGTCGATCTCCCGCTGAGCCTTGTTGATCTCCTCGTCACAAGCGATCACTCGTCTAGCCAAAGCCTCGTCCCTCTCAACCAAAGATTTGACTGCTAACCCTATCGCCCCATCGACCAGACCGGCCATCTTCAAAAGATCTTCCTGAAGCGCCTTAATCCCCTCATCTAACGTCTCTCTAGGCATGCGTACCTCCCACAGCCTTTCTACCGCTATTCTACCACAACTAGAAAGATTTCCCAAAGAGAGCGTGTTGAAAAGGTGCTCAACTGGGCATAGTGGGAAAGAAAGCACCCCCATGACCTCTTTCTGACTACCCTCCCTATCAGCGACCGATCTTTGACCGGCTTGTGAGACAGGGCATCGAATTTTTTGAAACCCTCATTTGCTTCCCAGGGTTGGGGGGGCTATAATGATCTTCAGTTGATCTTCAAAGGATGTTCGCCTATGCGTATCGGCATAGATGCCCGCCTGGTCTACTATAGCCAGGCAGGCATCGGCCAATACATCTTGAACCTAGTCAGGGAGTTAGCCCACCTTGATAGGGAGGACGATTTTTTTATCCTCCAAAGCCGTAAGGACCAAACCGTATTAACGGAAGGGGAGAATTTCTCCCGCCGCTCCCTCTGGACCCCCAGCCACCATCGCCTGGAGCAGTGGACCTTACCCCTGGAGATAGGCCCCTTGGGCCTCGATATCCTCCATAGCCCTGACTTCATCCCCCCTTTCCGTAGTAACTGCAAATCGATCATCACTATCCATGATCTGGCCTTCCTTTTATACCCTCATTTCCTTACCGCCGAGAGCGCCCGCTACTACGGACAGATCGACCAAGCGGTGCGTTATGCCGATCACATAATCGCCGTCTCCGAGGCCACTAAACAGGACGCCATCCGTCTCCTGGGAGTCCCCCAGGGCAAGATCACCGTGGTCTACGAGGCCGCTAACCCCGCCTATCGCCCTTTGGAAGACAAAAGAAGAATTCAGGAAGAGTGTACCCAAAGGTATGGGGTATCCACCCCTTTCATCCTTTTCGTGAGCACCATCGAGCCGCGAAAAAACCTCCCCACCCTCCTCCGCGCCTACCGCCGACTCTTAGATGAATACAAGCCAGAGGCGAGGTTGGTCGTGGTGGGGGAACGGGGTTGGCTTTACGACCAGATCTTTACCCTCACCGAGGAACTAAACCTGAAGGATGAGGTGCTCTATCTGGGCCGGGTCTCTGTGCAAGGTCTCCTGCTCCTCTATAACGCCGCCCAACTCCTAGTCCACCCCGCTCTTTATGAGGGGTTTGGGCTCCCACCCCTGGAAGCGATGGCCTGTGGCACCGCCATTATCGTGGCCCGCGTCTCCTCCCTCCCCGAGGTAGTAGGAGATGCCGCTCTCCTCGTCGACCCCGAAGATGAGTATGGCTGGACCGTAGCCATCTGGAGGCTCCTTACCGATGATGCGCTGCGAGCCGAACTCCGGGAGAAGGGGTTAAAACGAGCCCGCCTTTTCTCCTGGGAGAAAGCCGCTCGAGAGACCTTGGCCCTCTATCGGAGCCTAGCATGAAGATCCTCTTCCTCACCCCGGAACTGCCCTTTCCTCCTGACCGAGGAGCGAGTATAAGGAGTTTCAACCTCATCAAGAACCTAGCCCCCCGGCATGAGATCCATCTTCTTTCCTTCTCTACCAAGGAAAGCGCTTTAGCGGAGGGCGGGCCTCTCCTCAACCTGTGCTCACAAATCGAGACCATCCCCACTCCCCATCGCTCCACTTTACAACGCCTCCTCTCCTTTCTCCTCTCGCCCCTGCCCGATATGGCATTGCGGCTCCCTTCATCGGATTTCGAATTCAAACTAAGGGCCCTCCTTCAAGAGGAAGATTTCGACCTGGTGCAGGTGGAAGCGATAGAGATGGCTAGATATATCCCTACGGTCATCAAATTGCATAGGCCTCCTCGATTGATCTTCGATGACATCAACGCCGAGTACCTCTTACAGAAGCGGGCCTTTCAAACAGATCTTCGACATCTCCGCTGGCTGGAAGCGGTATACTCCCTCATCCAGTGGCGCAAACTCCGTCGCTACGAGGCATGGGCTTGTCGCCGAGCAGATCAGGTGGTAGCGGTCTCCGAGGCCGATAAAGAGGCCCTCCGCCGCCTGGTTCCGGGCCTCTCGGTGAGCGTTATCCCCAACGGTGTAGATACCCAATATTATCAGCCGGTGGAGGGGGAGACCGATGGCAGCCTGGTCTTCACCGGGAAGATGGATTTCCGCCCCAACGTGGATGGCATTCTTTGGTTCTTCGAGCGGGTTTGGCCCCTGGTGAAGGCGAGGCTTCCCCAAGCTCGGCTCATAGTAGTGGGGAGGAACCCCTCGCCTCGACTCTCTCCCCTCCTCCAAGACCCACAAGTCACAGTGACCGGCTTCGTCCCCGATGTGCGACCCTACATCGCTCGGGCCAATATCTACATAGTTCCCCTCCGCATGGGAGGAGGAACCCGCCTCAAGGTATTGGAGGCGATGGCTATGGGCAAGGCTATAGTCTCCACCTCTCTGGGGTGCGAAGGGATCGAAGTCACCAGTAGGGAAGTAGCCATCGCCGATGAGCCCCAGGAGTTCGCCCAAAGGCTCCTGGAACTGTGGGACGACAGGGAAGGGAGAAAGGCTCCAGGGAGGGCCGCCCGTCGGGTGGCGGAGAGATACGACTGGAGGTCCATCACCCCTATCCTGGAAGGGGTCTACAGGGAGACAATTTAGATCCTCCGACGCAATGTTTGAACCCCAGAACGGTTGCTATTATAATGGGGTCTGAAGGGGGTAGACCATCGCCGAGGCCACGGTCTCTCTAACCCAAGAGCAACTTAGGGAAGATGCCCACTGGTGGTTCGCCAGCCGTACCAGGGCCCTCTTCGCCCTGCTGGATCGAACCCTTCCTCGCCGTGACCTTCAAATCCTGGATGTAGGATGTGGAGCGGGGAACGTGATCCACCACCTGGGCCGGTATGGGCGGGTTTTAGGCATCGATAACAACCCCAAACCCCTGAAGATAGCCCAGCAAAGGGGGTATGAGGCTAGACTCGCCTCTGCCGAAGAGATGCCCTTCCCGGATCAAGTCTTCGATCTCGTAGCAGCCCTGGATGTGATCGAACATTGTGAGGACGACCTTTTGGTCCTTCGCCAATGTTACCGTGTCTGCGCTCCCGGGGGTTTCTTAGTGGCTACCGTCCCCGCATTCGGCTGGCTCTGGAGCGCCAACGACGAGATCAATAGGCACCACCGCCGCTATACCAAAAGTGAACTTCATGAGAAACTAAAGAACGTGGGTTTCACTCCCCGCCGCACCACTTATAACAATTTCTCCGTCTTCCCCCTGGCCCTTCTCCGCCTCCTCTGGGAGCGGCTGTCGGGGAGGAAGCCCAAAATCAAAGCGCCGGATACCGATGAGGAGGCTTATCAAGTAGAGATGGAGCCCGCCCCTCCTCTTCTGAACACCATTCTTACCGGCCTGGGCTGGCTGGAGGCAGCACTCCTCCACTTCCTAAACCTGCCCTTCGGCACCTCCATCATCTCAATCGCCCAAAAATAATAGACCTTGTAGATTCTTCGAAGGATCGCTGATTATGGATAGGTTTATCATCGAAGGTGGATACCCGCTACAAGGGACAGTAACCCCCAGTGGTAATAAGAATGCTGCCTTGCCCATCCTGGCGGCTACCCTCCTCACCGATCAAGAGGTGACACTTAAAAACCTCCCCCAGGTCCAGGATGTGGAAACGATGTCGGAGATCTTGGCCCAACTGGGGGTGGAGATCCACAAATTGGGCGACAAAGAGTTGGCCCTTCGCGCCCGTAACGTGAGGAGTACGGAGATCGATCCCCAACTAACACGGAGGATCCGCGCCTCTATCCTCCTATCGGGCCCTCTTCTAGCCCGCTGTGGAGCCATCAGTTTGCCTCCACCCGGCGGCGATATTATCGGGAGAAGAAGGGTAGATACCCACCTTATGGCTCTCAGATCCCTGGGCGCCCAGATCGAGGTAGGCTCCCACTATGAGATGAGAACCGCTGGGCTTGTAGGGCGGGAGATCTTTCTCGACGAGGCCAGCGTCACGGGGACGGAGAACACTCTTATGGCTGCTTGCCTGGCCAGAGGGACCGCGGTCATCCGCAATGCCGCCTCTGAGCCCCATGTTCAAGAACTGGCCCACTTTCTCAACCGGTTAGGGGCCAAGATCTCGGGATTGGGGTCAAATACTTTGGTGATACAGGGAGTAGATAGATTACACGGTGGCGAATACGAGATAGAGCCCGATCATATAGAGGTGGGAAGTTTCATCGCCTGCGCCGCCGTTACCGGCGGGGAACTCCTCATCAAGAACGGTCAGCCTGACTATCTGAAGATGATACTCCTCGTCTTCCGAAGGTTGGGCATCGAGGTAGAGGTTAGGGGTAACGACCTCTTCGTGCCCCGCCATGCCTCCCTTAAAGTGGTGGCCGACGCTCATGGGGCCATCCCTAAGATAGATGATGCTCCCTGGCCTGGCTTCCCCGCTGACCTGATGAGCATCGCCATAGTGGTGGCTACCCAGGCGGAGGGAACGGTCCTCTTCTTCGAGAAACTCTATGAGAGCAGGATGTTCTTCGTGGATAAACTGATCGCTATGGGAGCCCGCCTCATCCTCTGTGACCCTCACCGGGTAGTGGTAGTGGGGCCGGCTAGGCTTCATGGGCAGGTTATGGAGAGCCCCGATATCAGGGCGGGGATGGCCCTGGTGGTAGCCGCTCTCTGCGCCGAAGGGCAAAGCGTCATCAAGAATATCGGCCAGATAGACCGGGGGTACGAAAGGATAGACGAAAAACTCAGGGCCTTAGGAGCGAGGATAGAGAGAGTCAAGGATTAGATCAATAGAGACAAGACACTCGCCTGAGCATCGAAGTCTATACTGGCCCCTCGCACTATAATCAGAGGTTTCCTGCTGGCCTCACAAAGAGATCATCATTGAATAAAGAGCTCGTCCTGGATTCTAGGCTTCAGCCGGTTTTCATTATCGCCTAAAGACCCAAACCAACCAAGAGAAATTACGTCCAGCACACAAAGGGAAATCTTGACATCTCTTCGCTTCTAGGGTATAATTATTCTGATTTTCCGAAAGTTCGCCTTAATAAGAGGGTGAAATGGTCGAAAAGAGGGCTTTGATCCAAAGGAAAGGACAACTTACTATCCCCGTAGAACTACGCCGTAAGTACCGCCTGGAAGAGGGTAGCGTCGTCGATGTCATCGACGAGGGGGACGGTATCAAGATCGCTCCTCGGGAGGTGATGGCCCTTGACGCCCTGGAGCGGATTGGAAAGGCGTTGAAGGAACGAGGCATCTCCTTGGAGGAGATGATAGAGGGCGGGCGGAAAGTAAGGGAAGAGATTTATAAGGAGAAATATAGCCCCCCAGCCGATGACTCCTAAGGCTTTCATCGATGCTAGTGTACTATTTGCAGCCGCCTACTCCCCCAGAGGGAGCGCCTACCAACTCCTTCGGCAAGCACTTGAAGGTGCCATCACTATTTTGGTCGGCGGAGATGTCCTAGCGGAGGTGAGACGAAATTTAGAAGCGAAAGCCCCAGAAACGCTACCGTTGACCATTATTGATGACCCTACCCCAGAAGCCATCAAAAGGGTAAGTCGCTATCTCAATCCTAAGGATGCTATTATTTGGGCCGCGGCTATGGCGGCCCAGCCGGATTACTTCGTCACCTGGGATCGCAAGCATTTTCTCTCCGATCCGGCCATAGCAGAGAAGTCTGGCCTGACAATCATAACCCCCGATGATTTGCTCACTACCATCGGTAAGAGGTGACCCTGCTATTGCCGAATTTGAAATCGAGGCTTCAGTCGGTTTTCATTACCGCCAAAGGCTCCAATCCCAGCAGCCATATGTAGGGGAGGCCCTAGTGGCCTCCCGAATCGGGCGGGGACAAGCCCCGCCCCTACAACGGGCATCACATTATGGCTATCGCCTATTTGAGCCTGGGGTCAAACCTGGGCGACCGAGAAACAAACATCTCCTCCGCTCTCAAGATACTGGGGCAGAAGGTGAGGATATCCAAGGTCTCCTCCCTCTATGAGACGGAACCGGTGGGCTATAAAGACCAGCCTTGGTTCCTCAACTGCGTCTGTTCCGTAGAGACCGAACTCTCTCCCCAGGCTCTCCTGAAATTCGCCAAGGCCATAGAAAGGAAAATGGGCCGGAAGCGAACCATCCGCTTCGGCCCCCGAGTTATCGATATCGATATCCTCTTCTACGATGGCTTGATCCTCGACTCCTCTGACCTCGTAATCCCCCATCCTCGCCTAGCGGAGCGGGCTTTCGTCCTCGTCCCCCTCAAGGAGATAGCCCCGGGGCTCATGCACCCCCTCTTGGGTCTCACCGTCGAAGAAATCCTCGAGAGGGCAGAAAAGTTAAAAGAGGCACGCCTCTACTCAGAATTCTCCAGCCAGTAGTTCAGCCAATAGCGGAAGTCGTACATGTTGTAGTCGCCCCGCACCCGTATCCGTTGCAACTCGAAGACCTGCTCCGAAGATTGATGGGCTCCTTGATTGATGGCCACCGCCCCCCAGAAGCCAGTGCTCTTGAGGACCTCCACCACCTGCTGGTCGTACTTTCCCGAAGGGTGGGCGAATAGGCGCACCGGCTCCTGCGTGCGTGCCTCTATCGCCTCCTTGGACCCCAGAATCTGCCAGACGACATAGTCGTAGGGTTGCCCTCTCAGATCTGGATGGGTGTAGGTGTGGCTCCCTATCTCCATGCCCGCCGCGTGAAGGGCCTTTATCTCCTCCCAGGAGAGATACTCCTCCCGACCCTCATCAGCAAGCAGGGTGATGATGAAGAAAGTAGCCACGAACCCGTACTCCTTCAAGAGGGGATAAGCGTTGGTGAAGACGTCGTCGTACCCATCGTCAAAGGTGATGACTATCGGCTTGGGGGGTAGACGGTGCCCCATCTGGAGATGCATGATTAGATCGCTCAGGTGGATCGTTTGGTACCCCTCCTCAGATAAGTAGGCCAATTGAGCCTCGAACTGGCTAGGTAAAACGGTGAGATCTAGTCGGATGGCATCCGCCCCCGGAGGGGGGTCCCCCACATGATGGTACATCAGTATGGGCACCGTGGCCTCTCGTAACACGCCATCGGGGAGGAGCTCTATTATCGCCGCAGGCGTGGCGGTTGGGGTGAGCGGTAATCCCTCCATAAGGGCTAGCATCATGCCTCGCGGGGTGGAGGTCGAGGGGTCCCCTCGGGGCCTCTCGTTCTCTTCCGGGACGACCGCTAATGGGACGAAACTCTTATGAGCCTCAGCGGTCAAGGTCGGGGAGGACGTCGCTGTCGGAGGGTTGAGCTCACTGGTGGGCGTTAGGGTCACCACCGCTCCCGGCGTCACCCCCTCAAAAGGCGGCTCGCTACAGGTGACAAGGAAAAGGATGAGTAGAAGTACGCTGGCTTTCCAGATAGGTTTGAACAAAGTCAACTCCGCCCTAGGGGTCGAAGAAAGGATACCCCTATCGATTTGAGATGTCAAGTTCCTTACGGGGGCCTCAGCGGGGCGGGGGGAGGATCACCATATGGGG
>CAZERB010000024.1:0-12676 GCA_964514645.1 uncultured Anaerolineales bacterium | reverse complement strand
GCCGGAGCCCGATATAGGCGGCGGAAAGGCCATCTCCCCACCACCGCTATCACCTCCCCCTCCTCCGCCCTCTCTCCAGGCCCTTTGAGGAGGTATTTCTGAAGATCCCCCTCCGGTATGGAGAGCCGCTGGGCTACGTGGAGGATGCGAACCTGGCTCGGCATATGGGCTCGGCCCACTACATCCATAGGTTCCACCCTCTGCCCCTGCTCCACCAGAACCTCCCCCGGGAAGGGCAAAAGCCGTTTCAGGCTCACGCGGCCGTAGGGTACTACCTTAAAGGCAGAGGGGTAGTACATGGCTAGAACCCTACCTCCCACATCCACTTCTGTACCTTTTCCTGCTGTGCGGCCCTTTCCTCAGGGAGGGAGAGAGGTCTCCCTCGAGCGTCAATGATGAGGCCCACCGCACCACCTTCTACTTCGGTGGTGGCTCCTCTCCCTTTCCTCCCCACCCCCACATCGAAACTTTGGGTAGGATGAAGTTCCAAAGTCGCTCTCTGACCGAAGGGCAAAGGTATCACCTCCAAAGAGCCGTAGGATACCTCGCCCTCGATGGCGCCTCCCTCCGAGTAGACCATCTTGAATCGAAGGGCTACCTCCCCCTCCTTGGCTACACCCAAAGGTGCAATAACTGTCCCCAAGTTGAGAAGAGTGTCCCGTGCTAGTACCTGTGCCGCTGCCAGAGGCTCCGCCATAGCCAGAGCCCCCAATTGAGACAAGAAAGAGAACTCATCAAGGGCCAGACTGCAGATGCCCGTGGGCTGTAATCCGTCCAGAAGGATGAGAGCTGCCTGCCTGGGGTCAAGGAGATGGGAAAGGAGACCTCCCGTGCCCACGATCAGATCCACCGGGGCTAAGGGGCTTTCACCTGCCCGCTCCAAAGCCCAAGCCATAAGTTCCCGAGCCACCGCTTGCTCCAGAAAGAAGTCCTCCCTGCTTTGGGGGAAAGTCCCCGGCCTAAAGGCTTTATTGAGGATCCGATCCCCCGCCCCTTCTAAGTCGAAGGGAAGCCAACGGAGGATCTGCTCCACCCCTCTCTCCGCAAGAAGCCTGTCCAACCCATACCCCAATCCCACGCCGCTCGTCAAAGTGCAAGAATAGCGGTCATCCCCGGCGGAGAAGAGGCCTACACTGCCCCCTCCTATATCTATCCCCAAGACTTTCAGTTCGTACTCCTGGGCCAGGTAGCGAATCGCCCAGCCCAAAGCCCTGGTGGTGGGTTGAATAGGCGCCAGCGACCATCTCTCCACTGACTCGATCCCGGGGATGAGAACGATCTTCCCTCCCACCAGGTTCTCCAGCAACTTCTGGGCACCGGCTAGAATCTCCTCTCCCAGCCTAGGAAGGAGGTTATTGGCCATCTCCAAGTCGACAACCCCCTCTAGAGCCTCAGCGACCGGGAGTCTGGCCTCCTCGTTTCCAGCGAAGATAAGACGGGGTCGCCTCTCTCCTGAGGCGCATAATAAGGCTAAATCTTTGGCCATTTCCACTAGGGGCAGAGTAGGCCCCCCCTCGATCCCTCCGGCCACAAGGATAGCGTCGAGGCTACCCTCTTTGAGGAACCTTAAGAAGTTGAGCATCCCCTCCGCAGATGAAAGGCGTAACTCATCGACGGTGAAGGTGCCCTCTACGAGGGTGTGGGTAGAATGGGCAGCACGGAGAGCGCTCCTCAGACTCCAAGGCTCCATCATCCCCGCCACCACCAACCGCAGGGGCTCCATAGCACTGGTAGTAGCCACAAAGCCGTCCACACCATTTCCATTCCCATCCTCAGGGGTGACGAGTCCTCCCTCGGTCAAAAGCCTCCTCTGGGCAATGGTTTCCATCTTCCCTATCGCCTCGAGAAAGCCCAGGCTTACATCCTCCCAAGGAGGCGAAAGGGTGGTCGGGGCTGACCCATGAGCCACCAACCGGTATTCGCCGGCCACCTGGTCTATGAGGCTCACCCGGGTGGTAACGCTTCCCAGGTCAGCCGTGACAAAAGATTCTAAACTCATCTTTAGATTATCCCCAACCAGTCGCCCAGTAGGAACTGTAGACGGCTCACAAGCAAGGAGACCCGAGCCATCGTCGCATTGGCAAAGAGAGCCCCCAAGGTTATCATGATGAACCACTTTCCGACAATAGATCCCAGCCTAAGGGCACCCCCTCGAAGCCCAGTCGCCTCTCTCTCTCCGCCCGCTGTAAAATAGAAGTAGGTCAAACTCCCCAAGGTGCCCACTACCAGGATCAAGTTATCTATCACTACTCCTCCATCTCCTTCGCCTGGAAGGAGGGGGAGCATGGTATCCCGCACTTGATAGAGGAGGGAACCGACCAAAGCCCCTCCGATGGCTAAGGCAGCACCTACCCCGAAGAGGAAACCTACCGAGATATTCCCCAACCAAGCGGTAGAGACCCTCCCTTTGGCCAGAAGAAGTAGACCCAAAAGGAGAGGGATGAGAAGGTGTGAGTAGGCCACGGGGTCCCGGGCTAGGGGGGTAAATAGGCGAGGCAACAGCACATCGTGGATGGCTACCACGATAGCGTAACCTAGAGCCGACCCGACGAAGAGATGCTCCGCCAAGCGGTATAGAGGGTTGTCAGAGACCAGGTAACTGAAAACCATCAAGGTGAGAAGAGCGGCCACCCAAGTGGCTAAAGGTTCACTCATCCCTTTCCCCTTAACCTCTCTATCAGATAGACGAAATTCCCCAAAAGGATGAAAAGGGCGATCACAAGGTGGGCGGCTGCTTGAGGGAGCATCCTAGAGAGGGCTACCCCAGGATGCTGGTTTACCCTTTCATACTCTGCCGCCCCCACCAGTCCACTGAGTAGCCCTTTTAGCTGGCCGGAGCGGTAGTAAGGACGAGCCGCAGGGTCCACCTGGGCGCTCACCCCGGCCACCATCGCCACTTTGTAAGGGGCCTGTACCTGCTCTACCCACCGGCGAAGATGTTCTTGACTTCCCGCCAATACTACGACCAGATCCACATCCTCTAGGCCCCCAACCCCTTCGCCTAGAGGATAAGGAGAGAGGCGAGCTCCGAGGCTCTCCGCTATAAAGCGGGCCCCTACCTCGTTCCCGGCCATGTACCCCAGATTGATGTAATCTCTCCCCTGAATATAGCCTTCATGGTCGCTAACCACGCTTTCTAAGGCGCGGTCGGCCAAAGCCTGACCCTCGGGGGTGAGGCTCAGGTTCACGATCTTGACTCCTCGCCGCATAAGGTGATCCAGAATCGCACTAACCTGAGGGGTGATCTCCGCGGCTGTTCCAGGATCGTAATCGTGGGAGAGAAGTGCCACTGAGCCCTCTTCTAGGCTCTCGATAGTTTCATAAAAATCGGCTGTAGCCTGGGTGAGAGGGAGGTTCATATTCCCGCTCCCTAAGAGGATCCCCCCCGCTACCGCGGCGGCCAAAATCAGGTAGAAGAGCCAAGAGATTACCCCTGCCATGCGCCCTCTGGGCCGTTCCTCCGCTGCCACGGGGGCCAGAGGTTGACTGACGACAGCCTCAAACCTAGCCGCCTGCTCCGTCCCGGCTGAGGGAGAGAAAGTCACCTCCCCGATCCGATGGGGGATAGCGAAGATGGGCTCCACTCTCAAAGCCCCCCTTATCCCCGCCAACAAACCCTCCTTCTCCCGGGGCTCAAGGGGGGCTTTCTCCATTAAGCCTTCTAAAGCCTCAAGCCAAGGAGTGGTCTCCTCCTCACCGGCCACCTCTTCCTCTGCGGATACCCTCACCTCAGCGGCTGGAGCGCCCAATTCACGAAGCCACTCTGGCTCTTCCTCTACCCCCTCCAGAACCTCTTCTGGCTCCCAAGGTGCCTCTTCGTCTAATCGCTGGAGCCATTCGGGCTCCTCGGAGGACTCTAGAGGGACTTCTTCAGGCGGGAGCCCCTCCTCGAAGGAAGGGGTCAAGAGAGAGGCTTTACACCTCACACAAGAGAAGACCCCGGGGGGGTTGAGATGGCCACATTGAGAACACTTGTGTCCTGAAGAGGAGGGCAAGGGTTCTCCACAATTGTTGCAGAACCTGCTTCCCTCTCGATTCGATGTTCCGCAATGAGGACAATAGAGCATCTGGGTCTACTCGCTATACGGGCGGTCAAACCCCACTAGGAGTCGCACGCCGGTAGCCAGACTCCCTAAGGCTACGCCGATCAGTATGCCCCTGGCGCCCGCCGTACTCGGCACCGCAAGCACCCAATCCTTCAAGGCGGGCAGTTCTTCCCAGATATACCGAGCCAAAGGAGCCTGACCCACCAAAACCACTAAGCAGGCCACAACCAATAGGAAAGTCTCGAAGTTGCGCGCCCGGAAGGCCCGATAGCCGGCAGAGGCTATATAGAAAGCCAGAAGGGAGAAGATGCTTGCTTGCAGGGGGGTTTGAACATAATCAAAAAGGGTTCTTACCAAGGGTGCTCGGTAACCCTGGACACTGGTAAGGCCTCCAAAGAGAACGGTTCCTGCTACTACCAACAAGGCGATGCTGTAGGGCCATCCCTCTTGGCGCTGGATGATCTTCCGAAGATGAAAGGTCAGGACATTGAGAAAGCCTAAGATGAGAGCGAAGGCGGCAATGATCACCACCCAGTTGATCAAGGTAAACCCTAAGGCGTTGAGATAAAGGTTATCGAAGAAGAAATCTACCAGCACTAGGAAACCTGCCGCCATAGCGATAGCAGCGGGCAAAACCCTCTTCATCAACCTCTCCTAGTGGCTATAAGATTAAGCTTCGTATGAGCACCCCTAATATGATAGCCAGGATGATCGCCGTGCGCAGCCAATCTTGGGCTAGAAGGCTCCCCAGATGGCTGGACTTAGAAGAAAGATAGGCTCCCCCAGCGTATATCTCCTCTCCTAAGAGTGCCTCATCCGTGGAGGCGTATACGAAGGGCAAAGCCTCCGGGGAAGAGGCGCCGCCTATCTGCTGGACCCCTTTCCTGGCTCCGTTCTCACCCATGAGGAGGAACTCGTCGCCAAACCCTCCTATCATGGCGTTGGCTATTACATCCTCCCGCTCCAGGATCCCCATTACCCCTGCGGCGTAGGCTATCGCATCCGGAGCGATATAACGCACTTGGAGGGGGTCATATCCTTGAGGGTAACCCCGCCGCTCATAGGCCCGCCGCAAGGTATCCTGAGCGATAGGTAGAAGAGAGGGGTCGGATATGGTGACCACCAGTTTGAGACCCGTGGCCACCGCCTGCTGGGCTAACCGTTCCAAGGCCATAAGCCCAGCCATCGTATCGGCGGTAGATGCCCCCCCGATACCCTTTGTCCCCATCGACACGTGTAACGTCCGACCAGTCTCTACAGCCTGCCCTACGAAGCCATCCAGAAGGGCGAAACCGGGGAGAGGACGTAAGGTGGGCTTAAGACCCCAGCGCACCCTTCTCTCGGCTAAGAGTAAGAAGGAGAGAAAGACCAGGAGGACAACTAACATCAAGGCCGCCAGGGGTTCGATCCCCGAGGCCTCAAGGACATTGAGTAGGACCTCCATAGTCCGCTACCTCCGCAGCCCTTCCAGACGGGAGAGGATCGTCTCCACGTTCTGTCGATCCTCTAAGAGTAGAGCATACTCCCTCACCACCCCTCCCAAGAACGGCTCTAGGGTTGGCTGGGAGAGGAGGAGAAACTGGCTAGCCAGGAAGGATAGAGGTTTGTGAGCCTCCAGGAAGAGGATGGCTGGGGCCACCATGCCCCATTCGTTCACCTGGCGAACGAGCCCCTCAATCAATTCTTCTCGCCGTCTGACGCTTAGCATCAGGCCTCCCAAAGATACCCTAGTATAACACGCCTTTTAGGTCCTGGCAAGGGGTTATCCATTCCTCTACAAGGGCAATCAAGTGATGCACATCTGGGGTTTGCTCTCTCTAGACAAACTGGACGTTATCTAGTAAAATCCTGAAAGCGATTAGAAAGTAGGGAGGAAAAAGATTTCCCTCATAAAGTTCGCCATAACGATTTAAGCACTGATAACGGCTTTCAGTTCGAGTTCTTCTGCGACCTTTGCGGCAATCAACGACGCCAGGGAGAAGACCGCACTAAGGAGTTATTATATGCCACAAGAGAGCAAACAGGTGATGGAGTGTTCGTTAGAATATCTTCTGACCGACATAGCCGGGCAAGAAACCTCAAGCGGTGAGGGTCTCGCTAGACTTGAAGAAGAGAACCTGGCTATCCTTCCAAGGTTTGGCGAAGCGTTGTTTCTTTCGTATCGTGATATTCTGGGCATCTCTGAAGGTGACTATAAAATTCGCCTTACCCTGAATTCGAAGGAGGATCTTCTCCTTTCTAACCTTGGCTATCGTTATGAAGAGTTCTTTAGGGTCCTGAACAAACTCCGAAATGAGGTCCTTTTAGGGGATATGCTCATGCGGGAAAATCTCAGGAGATCTGGTGTGGAGGCGGAGTTTGTTTACTGGGACGAAAGCGGCAAAGAAAGGGGGAGAGGGAAGTGCGAAGCACGCTTATACGAAACCGCAATCGTAGTGATAGCTGAAAGGGGAGATTTCACGAGGATTCCTTATAGCGACCTTTTGGAAATCTCTGAAGAGGATTATAATTTGGTGTTGACTACGGAATATGGCCAAAAGATAGTTCTTTCAAAGATGGGAGATCAGTTTGACCCCTTCGCGAAGGCGCTATCCGTATTGAATAACGAACTTCAACTCAAAGTTCAATCTTCCCTCAAAGAACTTCTGCCCGAGTTTGACCCACTGGTAATAAGAAAAGCAGCCAGATTTATGAAGGAGGGCAGAGCGGCCAAAAGAAGCGATATAGAATCGATCTCTCCTGATCTCTGGATAGGGTTAGAAAAGAGGTTAGAAGTTGTGGGGATAAAGGAAGGATACGATTTCTTGAAAGCCCTATCACAACAAGAGAAAATCTGCATTGGCTTGAAACGGGGGCTCTTGGGGGACCTCACCGGTGAATACATTTGGTTCTTAATCCCAATCTACAGTATGACCCAAGGGGAGCCCGGCAATGCGATAGCAATGGAAGCAACGGCTGGCGAGGGCGGGGGAAAGGCGACCTATTTCTTCAGAATAACGAGCCGGGAGGATTACCCGAAGGAGATAGAGAAGTTGCATAAGGAAGCGGACGATCTCATCAAAAGAATAAACCACTGTATGTTAGATATTAACTTCCGGCGAGAGCCGATTTATTTGCCGGAAGAAAAGTTGGAAGAGCGGCAATACCTCAAGTATAAATTTGCGGTGCAGAGGTTGCCCGGGCTTCAAACTCTCCGTCATCTCTTCATTGGTAGGGTGGTTCATGTTTCGCCTGAACAGTGGAAGCAGGATGTTATGAATTTGCTGAAGTTCAATGTGAGCACAAAAGACGATACCACAAAGTGGACAAAAGGAGATTAGAAATATGCCGGGGTATAAACATCCCTGTCGTTATTGCGGTAAGTTGGTTCCACCGGATTCAAATGTGTGCCCCTTATGCGGGAAGGCAAACCCTTTGGGCCCCTTACGCTGTCCCAAATGTCGTAACCCCATCGAGAAAGGGTGGGAGAGGTGTAATGATTGTGGGCTTCTATTAAGGGTGGAATGTCCGAAATGCGGGAAATCAACCTTCTTTGGAGATTACTGTGAGCATTGTGATAGCCGGTTGGTGGTCGTTTGTCAGAAGTGCAAAACAGAACAGCCGCCAACTGGCGAGAAATGTATAAAATGTGGTAGACTACTAAAATAGTGGGGGTGGATATGGCGCTTACCAATAGGAGAGAAATGTGTAAAGCATGGTAGATTATCAAAAGAAAGGAGGGAATGATATGGCATTGCAACCTTTTACCAGAAATTATGCCGACAATAGCACGGAGGCGGGGTTTGAGTTCACCTTCTTCTGCGATATCTGCAACGATGGCTACAAGACAAGGTTTGTAGAGTCCAAGACCTACAAGAAGGGCGGGCTCTTGCGTGGCCTGGGAAGCGCAGTCTCCCTGGGGAGCTCTCTGGTGGGACTCCATGGGGTTGGGAGCGCAGTCGAAAGAGGAGCAGACATCCTCACCGAACGTTTCGAAGGGATGTCTCCCCAATGGCACAAAGAACATGAAGAGGCGTTTGGGCGAGCCCAGAACGAGGCTATGGGGCATTTTCACCGTTGCCCAAGATGTGCGAAATGGGTCTGCGAAAACGATTGGAACGAGCAGGAGGGGCTCTGTGTTGAGGATGCGCCCCGTGTTAGCGTCGAGGTAGCCGCGGCAAAAGCCGAGGTCACGAAGGAGCAGATATGGGAGAAGGCGGCCGCTACCCAGCTCTTTACCGGTCAAATAGAAAGCAAGCAGACTATCTGTCCCCAGTGTGGCAAACCGGCTGGTGAGGGTAAGTTCTGCACTAACTGCGGCGCGCCCCTCGCATTCATAAAATGTCCAAAGTGTGGTGCTCAAAATCCAGTCGGCACTAATTTCTGTGGGGAGTGTGGAACAAAACTATTGTAAGGGTTCCACCGTATCGCTTAACACAGCGTATGCGCTGGGGGTTTCAGTCCTTGCCTTTCAGGAGATCGTGTATGTCGAAAACGAACGTCGCCACCTGCCCCCAATGTGGGGCCGCTGTCGGCGGAGGTAGATTCTGCTCCGAATGTGGAGCCCCTCTCCGCCCAGGGAGATTCTGCGCCCAGTGCGGGGGGAAGATACCGACAGGCGCCAAGTTCTGGCCCGAATGCAGTGCTGAACAATAAAACCCCTATGACACCAGAATTCGAGCAACTCTACCAAGAGATCATCCATTGCCCGAAATGCACCCTCTCCCAATCGCGGAGGAACGCTGTGCCGGGGGAGGGGCCCGAGGAGGCAGAGATAGTCTTAATCGGAGAAGCCCCAGGCTTCCATGAGGACCAGCAGGGCCGCCCCTTCGTCGGGCCGGCGGGCAAATTTCTAGAGGAACTCCTGACTAGCATCGGGTTTAGGCGAGAGGATGTCTATATCTGTAATGTCATTAAGTGCCGTCCACCGGGGAATCGCGACCCATTGCCCAACGAGATGGAGGCCTGCCAGCCCTACTTGGATAGGCAACTGGCTTTGATAAGACCAAAGATAGTGGTCATCTTGGGCCGCTTCTCCTTGAGCCGCTTCTTCCCCGAAGCCAAGATCTCGGCCGTCCATGGGCGGCCCCGCAGGATAGAGGGGATCATCTACTACCCCCTCTACCACCCCGCGGCGGCTTTGCACCAACCCCGATGGCGGCCGGTTGTAGAGGAGGAGTTCAAGCGGATCCCGGAACTCTTAGCCCAGATAGAGAGGATCCCCGAAGAAGGGCCCCTAGAAAACGCCGAGCAGTTGAGTCTCTTTTAAGCACCTAGAAAGACCATGGACAAAGGTATGGCAAATTCACCTTAAAATCCAGCTCCTACGTCGCTAAAGCCTTGATTCGCCTCTCAAAATAGGATATAATGAGCGGTGATATATCCACCGGACAAAGATTGTCTTCTCATCAGAAAGGGGGTGATGGATCGGTAAGAGATAGAGGATCGGACTAAATCATCTCCAAGAAGGAGGAGAACCTGAGATGCGAAAGGTTATGGGGTTTTTCTCTCTGCTGGTTGTGTTAAGCCTCTTGCTCACCGCGTGCGGTCCGGCGGCCACACCCCCACCGGCCACACCGACATCTCCACCAGCGGCTACACCAACGCCAGAAGCACCGAAGTTGAGGGTGGGTTTGGTGACCGACGTGGGCAAGGTTAATGATGGCACCTTTAACGAGTTCGCCTACAAGGGGATGATGCAAGCCGTGGAGGAGTTCGGGTTGGAATCGGCTTTCATCGAGACCCTGGCCCCCACCGACTATGAGAAGAACATCACCCAGTTCGCCGAAGAGGGCTATGACGTGATCATCACCGTGGGCTTTATGCTCACCGATGCCACCAGGAAACTGGCCCCGGAATACCCTGACATCAAGTTCGGCGCGGTGGATCAGGATCAGTACGCGGGCACCATTGACAACGTGATGGGCCTCATGTTCTCCGAGGATCAGTCGGGCTTCATGGCGGGGGCTTTGGCTGGACTGATGACGGAGTCGAAGGTAGTGGGCATCGTCTGCGGCATGGAGATCCCGCCGGTCATCAAATTCCGCCTGGGCTATGAGAACGGGGTGCATCACGTCTGCCCGGATTGCACCGTGCTGGGGCTCTATATCGACTCCTTCACCGATCCTGCCCGGGGCAAGGAAGCAGCCCTCTCCCAGATGGCCGAGGGCGCAGATGTCATCTTCGGCGCTGGGGGTCCCACCGGCACTGGCGGCATCGTGGCGGCGGCGGCAGAGGGTATCTGGGTCATCGGCGTGGACCAGGATGAATACCTCACCAGCTTCGGTCGCGGCAGCGTAGAAGGGGCCGATAAGCTGCTCTCCAGCGCTATGAAGCGGGTCGATGTGTCTGTTTACACGGCGATCAAGAACGCCGTGGAGGGCACCTTCCAAGGTGGGAACGTCCTTTTCGTGGCTGCTAATGAGGGAGTTGGACTAGCCCCCTTCCACGACGCTGAGGATGCCATCCCCCAGGAGGTGAAGGACACACTGGAGGAGATCTACCAGGGGCTGGCTGGCGGCACCATCACCACGGGTGTGGAACTGTAAGGAGGTATACATCAGTTCGTTGGGATGGGTGCTGCGCTCATCTGGCGCAGCACCCATCTTACAAATAGGGAGATGAGAAGATATGGCTTTAGCCCTCTCTATGCGCGGCATATCTAAGGCCTTCCCTGGTGTGCAAGCCAATGACCAGATCGATTTCGGCCTAGAGAGAGGGGAGATCCACGTCCTCCTGGGGGAGAATGGGGCCGGGAAGACCACTTTGATGAATATCCTGTATGGGCTCTACCGCGCCGATGCCGGCCAGATCTACCTCAATGGCCAGGAGGTGCATATCGCCACTCCCAGCGACGCTATCGCTCATGGCATCGGCATGGTCCACCAGCATTTTATGTTGATGCCGGTCTTCACGGTCACCGAGAACGTCATGCTGGGGGTGGAATCAACTAGATACGGCTTCTTCCTCAACCGGGAGCAGGCTGCCCAACGGATAAGAGATATATCAGAACAGTACGGGTTGGAGGTGGATGCCGAAGCCTACATCAAGGATATCCCCGTTGGCGTCCAGCAGAGGGTGGAGATCATCAAGGCCCTCTATCGCCAGGCTGACATTTTAATCCTCGATGAGCCCACCGCGGTACTAACACCCCAAGAGGCAGAAGAACTCTTCCAGATAATGCGTTCTCTAAGCGCTCAAGGCAAATCGATAATCTTCATCACCCATAAGTTAAAAGAAGTTTTCGCTGTGGCCGACCGCATCACCGTCCTTCGCGATGGCCGTGTGATGGGCACAACCACTCCCGACAAAGCCACCGAGGCCATGTTGGCGGAGATGATGGTGGGCCGCGAAGTGATCCTCACCGTAGAAAAAGAGGCTCCCAAAGTGGGAGAGGTCGTCTTGGAGGTCGAGGACCTCTGGGTGTTAGACGACAGGGGGCTCCCAGTAGTAAATGGTCTCTCCTTCCAAGTAAGAGCGGGGGAGATCTTGGGGGTAGCCGGAGTGCAAGGCAACGGGCAAAGCGAACTGGTGGAGGCCCTTACCGGCCTGCGCTCCCCAGCCGAGGGCAGGGTGAGGATTTTGGATGCCGATACCACTCACGCCTCCCCTAGAGAGATATTAGAGAAGGGGGTGGGCCATATCCCCGAAGACCGTCACAAGCACGGCATGGTGCTCAGTTACCCCATCGCCGACAACCTGGTCCTCTCCACCTTCTACCAGGCGCCCTTCGCTCACGGTATGGTCATCGATGGAAGGGCGATAGATGAAAATGGACGAAAATTGATCACGGAGTTCGATATCCGTACCCCTAGCGAATACGCCTTGGCCGGTACCCTCTCTGGTGGCAACCAACAAAAACTCATCGTTGCCCGGGAATTCTCGCGTCCCATCAGGCTATTGATCTCTGCTCAGCCCACCCGGGGTCTAGATGTGGGCTCTATCGAATTCATCCACCAGAAACTTATCGAGCGCCGTGACGCTGGGACGGCCATTCTCCTCGTCTCCGTGGAACTGGATGAGGTGATGGCTCTCTCCGACCGTATCGCCGTGATCTACGAAGGCCGGATCGTCGAGACCCTGCCTGCCGCTGAGGCTACACGGGAGGAGCTCGGCCTGCTGATGGCCGGGGCGAGAAAGGAGGGCGCAATTGCCCGCTGAATCTCGAGAAAAGAGCCCGGGCCCTGCCAGAAGGTTCATCATCGCTTGGACGAGGGGTGTGTCGGCGTTTCTCGTTCCCGTCTTGGCTGTATTTACAGCATTGCTCATCGGAGCGGTGGTGATCTGGGCTTCAGGACACGATGTGCGGGCTGCCTATCGCGGCCTCTTTGAGGGCTCTTTTGGCAGCCCTAGAGCCATCGCCGAGACCTTAGTCCTCCTCACCCCTTACACCCTGGCTGGGCTAGCCGTGGCCTTGGGTTTCAGGTGCGGTCTTTTCAACATCGGGGCTGAGGGGCAATTTTATATAGGTGCTCTCTTCTCGGTGATAGTGGGGTTTGCTATCCATGGCTTGCCCGCCTACATCCATCTTCCCCTAGCCATGCTGGCCGGAGCCTTTGGGGGGGCCCTGTGGGGAGCCATCCCGGGGTTCCTAAAAGCCAAGATAGGGGCCCACGAGGTGATCAACACCATCATGATGAACTACATCGGGG
>CAZERB010000023.1:0-13233 GCA_964514645.1 uncultured Anaerolineales bacterium | reverse complement strand
AGCAGTATAGTACTTTAGTACTATTCTAATCTCTCGCCCTCAATCCCCCTTCCCATGCTTCTCATTCACACTGCGCCAGCAGGTTATCTTAGAGGTCACCCCAAGCACAGTTCCAACGCGAAGGGCAATCCTTCTTTTTGGGGAATGTGCCCCCAATCAGGCCTGGCGGGAAGCCAAACAGATAAAGGCCAGGCCGGATATGCCTCAAAGGCCGGTGCGGGAACTCGCCCTATCTCAGGGCAAGAAACTCTATATGGCCGTGCCGAGGTTGCGAAGCGAACCCCCTTTTCTAGAGTTAGACCCCGCTCGCTTGAGGGGGCAATTCCGAGAGGCCTCTACCATTAGAGGGGCCTTCAGGCTGGGAAGGCCAGTGAGCCCCGAGGAGATGGATCCCATAGACCTGATCGTCGCTGGGTCGGTGGCTGTAACTAAGCAGGGTGCTAGAGTAGGGAAAGGCGGAGGTTATTCGGACCTGGAATACGCCATGGGCAGAGAGGTAGGGATCATCGACGAAAAGACACCTGTTGTCACCACGGTGCATCGGCTACAGGTTGTCTCCAACGATATCGAGATGAAGATACACGATCTCCCCGTCGATCTCATCGTCACCCCCGAGGAAGTGATGGTCACGCGATCTCGATTCCCGAGGCCGGAAGGCATCTATTGGGAGATCTTAGAGGAAGAGAAGGTTAAGAGCACCCTATTTTGACTCGCCTTCGAAGCAGTGGAAGGGCAAAAGGTTGAGGCGAGATTTCCCGTAACGCTGCCCACCCCCTGGTGTTAACTTAGTTGGAACTCCTTATTCTCGGGATGTCGGCTATATGACGTGAAGGCGATACAGTTTCTCGGAAGCGTCCCCCGTTACCTCATCTCCAACATCATCGGCCCTTTCTACCCGCCGTTCTTATGGAGCCCTTTCTCTAATGTCCGATATCGCGAGGTGCCAGAGCCTCCCTTGCCCAATGAGAACTGGGCGAAGATAAAGGTTCGATACGGTGGGATCTGTGCTAGCGACATGAACCATATCCTCCTTCGCACCAGCCCTGCTCTCTCGGCTTTCGTCTCCTTCCCCTTCACTATGGGCCACGAAAATGTGGGTACCATCGCCGAACCGGGCTCCCAGGTGAAAGGTTTCGGGGAAGGCGAGCGGGTGGTCGTCGATCCCACCTTGGGCTGCCAAGTGCGCGGCTTCTCTGACCTCTGCCCAGCGTGTCAAAGGGGCGATACCGAACTTTGCGAGCGGTTGACCGAGGGGGAGATCGTCCCTGGCCCCTTGACTGGCACCTGCCGGGACACAGGAGGGAGTTGGAGCCCCTATCTGGTGGCTCATGCTTCTCAACTCTTCAAGGTGCCCCCTGGGGTGAACGATGAAAACGGCCTCCTAATGGAACCCTTCTCCGTGGCCTTGCACGCGGTGCTACGCAACTACCCGCAGGACGAGGACACGGTTCTCGTCATCGGAGCGGGAGTCATCGGCATCTGCATCGTCGCCGCCCTGCGGAGCCTGGGAAGCAAGGCCCGAGTGATCGCCTTGGCCAAGTACCCCTTCCAGGAGGAGATGGTCAAGAGATATGGCGCTGACCAAGTGATCTACCTGAGGCGGGATTATTATCAGGAGTTGGCGCAGGCCTTGGGAGCCACCATTCGCCAGCCCCTCCTGGGGAAGCCAGTGGTGATAGGTGGAGCCGACATCGTCTATGACTGTGTAGGAAACGGTACCAGCCTCGATGATGGTCTCCACTTCACCTGCAGTGGGGGCAAACTCGTCTTGGTGGGTACAGCGGCCAGGCCTAAGGGGGTGGATTGGACACCCATCTGGTTCAACGAGATCGACGTTAGAGGGAGTTATATATACGGCACGGAGTCGTATGGAGGAGAAAGGATAAGGACTTTCCAGTTGGCCCTGAATCTGATGGCTGAGGGCAAGGTGGATCTGACTTCTCTCGTCACTCACAGGTTCAGACTGGAGGATTATAAGCGAGCCTTGGCCGCCGTGGCTAACAAGGGTAGGAGCGAGGTCATCAAAGCAGCCTTCGCTTTTGAATGAGGAAGGTTAAGGTGTCAAAGGCAAAAGAAGCGATAATCGAGGAGTTCAAAAATTACGTCTCGCCGTCGAAGGTAGCGGTCTATAAGCGGATGGGCATCGAACTTGTGCCCGGCCGGCGGGAAGGCTCCTATATATGGGACAAGGATGGCAAACGGTATATCGATTGCCGTACCGCGGGAGGAGTCTTCAACCTGGGCCATCGGCCGCCAAGGGTGATCGCCGCCCTCCAGGAGGCGATGGAGAACCTCGATATCGGAGATCATATCTTGATGAGCGAGTATCGAGCGGCTCTGGCCAAGCGGCTGGCGGAACTGATGCCTGGGGACATCCGATACACCTTCTTCGGAGCCAGCGGTGGGGAGGCGGTCGATTTAGCCATAAAATTGGCGAGGGGATATACCCAGAGGCCTAAGATCATCTCTGCGGAGCGGGCATATCATGGCCATACCGGCTTCGCTCTGGCTGCTGGCTCTAGGAAGTTCCAGGCCCCCTTCGGCCCCTTGATGCCCGGGTTTATGAAGGTCCCCTTCGGCGACATCGAGGCTTTAGAAGTGGCAATAGATGATGAGGTGGCCGCTGTCATCTTTGAAACCATACCCGTTCCGGGCGGGGTGCTCATCCCTCCCCGTGACTACTTCCCGCAGGTGAGGGAACTCTGCGATCGAAGTGGGGCCCTCCTGATCCTCGACGAGGTCCAGGCGGGCTTGGGCCGCACCGGGCGGCTATGGGGGATAGAGGAGTACCAGGTCGTCCCCGATATCATGGTTCTGGGGAAAGGGCTGAGTGGGGCTATCTACCCCATCACCGCTACCTGCTACCGGGAGAAATTGGAGAGTTTCTTTGCACCAGACCCCTTCATCCACCTCTCCTCCTTTGGAGGAGCAGAACTGGGGTGCGTGGCCGCCATGGCTATGCTAGACCAGATCACGGAACCAGACTTCTTAGAGCATGTCCAGGAGATGGGGAACCGCTTCCAAGAAGGGCTGGCTCTCCTTGAGGAAAAGTACCCTCAGATCTTGATCGAACTCCGCCAGCGGGGGTTGCTGATAGGGCTCAAAATGGTTGATGAAAGGTGTGGCCCCATGCTCACCCAGGCCTTAGGCCAAAACGGTATCTTGACCATCTTTGCCGGCTTGGACCCCTCGGTGACGATCATCATGCCACCTCTGATCGTGACAGGAGAGGAGGTGGATCTTATCCTGGAGGCGCTGGATCGCTCCTATCAGACTGTGGCCGAGCAGATACAGATGTTGGCGTGAATTAGGAGAGAGTATGGAGCGTTATCTCCTTTCATTGGATCAAATCGAGGCTGAAGACCAATATCTGGTAGGTGGTAAGGCCTTCCATTTGGGTGAGTTGCACCGGGCCGGGGTACGGGTTCCAAGGTGGTTCTGCATCACGACGGCCGCCTATCGTCTCTTTCTCCAGGAGGCTGGTATAAATCTCGAAGCCTCACTATCCTCCCTAGATCGGGGGTCGATGGGCTCAGAGGAGCAAGTAGCCCGCTTGCGGGAAGAGATGATGAAACACCCCCTGCCCTATCAATTATATGGAGTTATCGAGAAGGCCTATCGGGGGTTGGGTGAAGGGAAACCGGTAGCGGTAAGGTCATCGGCCACAAGAGAGGATTTGCTAGAAGCCTCCTTTGCCGGCCAATATGAGACCCACCTCAATGTCTTGGGTTTGGAGGAACTCATAGAGAAGATAAGAGCCTGCTGGGCCTCGCTTTGGAATGTCCGAACCCTTTCCTACCTCCATCGTCATCATATCTCCCCTCTGGAGGTGGCGATAGGGGTGGTGGTGCAGGAGCAGATCCCGGCAGAGGTCTCGGGAGTGCTTTTCACCTTTAACCCCTCTACAGGCCTGGAAGAGGAGATGCTCATCGAAGCCCACTGGGGGCTAGGAGAGGCGGTAGTCTCGGGCAAAGTCACCCCTGACCGGTTTATCCTAGACGCCTGGAACAAAGAAATACGTTTCCAAGAGATAAGCGAAAAGCGGATGATGGTGGTTCCTGCCCATCCATCAGGGGTAAAAGAGGTAGAGGTTCCCGAGGAGAAACGTACTCAAGCCAGTTTGACGGAGGAGCAACTTTTGCGGCTGATGCGGCTGGCGCATGAGGTGCAGGAGGTCTACGGCTATCCACAGGATATCGAGTGGGCTCTCTATGAGGGAGAGTTCTATATCTTGCAGAGTCGTCCTTTGACCTCCTACACCTTTACGCCAGAGATCGGCCAATGGACGGCGGCCAATTGCCGGGAGGTGATGCCCGGTTTCATCACTCCCCTCTCCTTCTCTATCAATGGTCAATACGAGTGGGCACGGGCCTTTGAGGAGCTATTCCAACGGCTGAAGCTAATGCGGGAGAGGAGGGAGATAGAGTGGCTGCGGCTCTTCTTCGGGCGGGCCTATTGGAATGTGGGGGAGGTCAAGCGGTTGAACTCCATCATCCCCGGCTTCAAAGAGCGAGATTTCGATGAATCGGTAGGCCTGGAGCCCACTTACGAGGGGGATGGGCTAGCCACACCCACCACTCCCTTGACCCTTATCCGCGCTCTCCCGGTCCTCTTCGCCCTCCAAAACCTCTACAAGACCTTCTGGCAAGAGGCGAAGGAGTACAAGGAAGCGTTTGCCCAGGAGGAGGCGAAATATTCGGAGATCAACCTCACCGCCCTCACTGATGCTGAGTTGGCCGAGAAGGTTAAGGATACCTTGGAGTTCCATCACCGCACCAACCGAATAGCGTTGATCGTCAGTATGTTGGCCACACAGGCTCAGGATGACTTCGCGCCGATGTTGGAGGGGTTAAACGCCCGGAGCCCGGATGCCGAACCGATCTCCATGACCCGTTTACTCACCGGCTTGACCGATGTAGCCACCGGGCGTCCCCTTCTCGAACTTTGGAAGGTGGGCCAAGAAGCACTAAAGGATGAACGGGTCAAAGGGATCATCTTAGAGGCGGAGCCTTCCGAACTACCGGAGAGGTTACAGGCTTCGCCAGAGGGCCAGGTGTTCTGGGCCATCTTGGAGCGATATATCCGCGACTTTCGCTATATGTCGGAGAAAGATGAGGATATGTCCCTACCTCGCTGGGATGAGGAGCCCACCTTCGCCTTCACGGCTCTGAAATCGCTCCTCCAGGCAGGAGGAGATGCCGACCCGGAGAAGTTGATCGCTCAACAAAAACAGATACGATTACAAGAGGAGCGAAGGGCCGCTCGTCTCCTATCCCAAGGGTGGCTAGACAGGCTTTTCAGAAAACGACAGTTCTTCTCGGCCTTAGAGACCCTGAAGCGTTATTCCTGGTGGCGTGAAGAGACGCGTCCTATGCTCTCTCTAGCCCACTATCATTGCCATCGGGTCTTTGTGGAACAGGGCAAGCGGTGGGCGGCGTCCGGATACCTCGAAGAGCCAGAGGATATCTTCTTCCTCACTCGGGATCACCTGTTGGCTGCCGTGGACGGAAAACTCTCCTCTGAGGAGGCGCGCACCTGGGTTCACAGATATAAGCGCATGAAGGCTTGCTATCGGAATTTCGAGCCGCCCCTTACTATCGGGCGAGAAGCGAGAGCGCGAGAGATCCCAACCAAGGCAACCGTCTACAAAGGGGTCGGCTGTAGCGCTGGTAGGGCCATCGGAAAGGCTAAAGTGGTGCGGGAACTGGGCCAAGCCGATAGGCTCAAGAAGGGAGAGATACTGGTTGCGCCCTATACCAACCCCGGTTGGATACCTCTACTCAACCTGGCGGCAGGTATCGTGACCGAGGAGGGAGGGCTGATATCTCACGGCGCTATCGTGGCCCGGGAGTATGGCATCCCCACCGTCCTTCAGATCCGAGAGGCAACGAAGATCTTCAGAGACGGACAAACCATTTGTGTGGACGGCGACAGGGGGGTAGTGGAAATGTTAGGGTGAGGTGCCCCGGGATTCCGCCAACCTAAAATATGTATATCAACGGTTGCACCTCTTCGCCAACTATCCTTGCGAAAAACCGTATTCTCCCAAAAGGCTACCCAGACCCCGGTACTCGTCTCCGGCAAGGACAAAGGGCCTTGCCTTTTCATAGTCGATTCGCCCCTTCTCGTTCAATACCTCCTCGTCGATCTGCACCGCCACCACCTCCGCGATGAAGAGGTCGTGGCTGCCCAGGGGGATGATCTGAGTCACCCGACACTCTATATTGATGGGGCACTCGGCGATGATCGGCGTCTTCAGCACCGAAGCCGGGCCTGCGGTCAAGCCGGCGGCCTCAAACTTGTCTACCTCCCTCCCCGACACCATTCCGCAGTAATCGACCTTCTCTAAGAGCCGTTCAGAGGGGACGTTGACCACGAACTCCCCCGTCTTTTTGATGAGGGAATGGGAATGGCGCTCGGGACGGACGCCGATGCCCAACTGAGGAGGTTTAGAACATAGCGTTCCCGTCCAGGCGATGGTAATGATATTCGCCTCTTCCCCCTGGCCGCAGGTGACCAGCACCGTGGGGACAGGATAGGGGGATGTGAAGGGCCTTTTCACCACCTTAGCCATCTTAACCTCCCGTCTTGATAGGGCTAAAGACCGCTTCATCCTCCAGCGGCCAGAAACATGAAGGCCAGGCTATCGCCCTCTTTGAGGGGGGTATCGAGGCGATCGCGAGTTATCCATTCCCTCTCATTGAGGAGGATCTGAATCATCAGATCTAATTCTCCCTTCTCATCGTAGAGGGCTTGCTTAGCCTTGGGGCCAAACCGTGTGACAAGATCTTCAATCAGGTCTTTGACCGTCTCTCCCTCAAAATCTATAGCCAATTCTTTCGCCCCAACCGCCTTGGAGAGCATCGGTAGAGCCAAGATCTTCAAAGTCACCTTCATAACCGCACCCCTTAGCGTTAAGCCTATATCTTCTTAGTTTTCACCCTTCGGCTTCCGGGGAGGCTCTCTTTCACCTTCTCACCAAAGTAGTATGGCCGACATTTGGGACAGAGGGTCAGATATCCGTTGGCTCTCTCCCCCAACTTCTCCCTGAGGTGTTCCAAGGTGTGCAGGGGCAAGAAGTATTTGCCGCAGGTTTGACAGAAGAGGCCATGCTCCGTAACCCCCCTCTCCATGGCCAGGAGGCGGGCCCTTTCTACGAACTCTCGGTATCTCACCCCAGCGGGGCAGATCTGAGTACAGACATCGCAGGTCAGGCAAAACCAGATACCTGCCTCTTCTAAGACTTCGAGGTCCAAGAGCACCTTTTCCACGATCCCGCGAGGGGAGACCTGGTAGGAGAAATCTTCGAAGATCTCAGCCATGGGGCAAGCGGCCACGCATTTCCCGCATTCTACGCAGAGGGAAAGGGCGCTCTCCTCTACCATTGCCTCCATCGCCTCCTCCATAGATCACTCCCATCTGCCTGGTAACACCTTCAACTGTTCCAAGGTAAAGACAGGGCCATCACGGCAGATATATTTGCTCCCGATGTTACAACGACCGCACTTGCCCACCCCACATTTCATCTTCATCTCCAAAGTAGTGACTATACGATGCGGTGGAAACCCCATCTCCTCCAGGGCTTCCATGACCAATTTGATCATGATGGGTGGGCCGCAGGTGAAAGCCACCTTCTCCTTGTGCGAAGGGGCGATCTCCCGCAGGAATGAGGGGACGAACCCCACCGGCCCTCTCCATCTTTCGTCGCCCCGATCAACGGTGAGGTAGGCAGTTACACCTTCCTGCTCACCCCAAGAGTTGAGTTCGTCTTTGAAGACCAGGTCCCGGGGGCTGCGAGCACCGTAGACCAGTTCCACCTCCCCATAGTGGTTTCGATTGTCGAGTACATAGTTGATCAAAGAGCGCAAGGGGGCTAAGCCGATACCTCCGCCGATGAAGAGTAGATTCCGTCCTTCGAGTTCCGGAAGAGGAAAGAAGTTACCGTAGGGCCCCCTGATCCCGATCTTGCTCCCCACATCGAGTTCATGGAGAGCGTTGGTCACCTGGCCCACAGCCCGGACACAGAACTCCAAAAAACCTTTTCGCGTCGGTGTAGAGGCGATGGAGATAGGGCATTCTCCAATCCCAAAGATCGAAACTTGAGCGAACTGTCCAGGCCGGTAAGTGAACGACTGAGCAAGCGTTGAGTCATTGAGGACCACACGAAGCATCGTTGTGTCCGGAGTTTGGGCCTCTATCTCGGTAATCGTCGCTAGGTGGGGGAGGTAGATATTGCTACTCATTTAGTACCCCTGGCGATGATTTCGTTGATGATCGTCCTGATGTCGATGCCCACAGGGCAGTATTGGGAACACCTTCCACAACCTACACAACCCAGCGCCCCGTACTCTTCTGGAAAGTAACTGAACTTATCAAAATAGCGCTGGCGTACCCTCTCTTTTCCCGTCGGTCGCGGGTTCACCCCACTAGCCATGTGGGTGAAATCGGCGAAGATACAAGAATCCCAACAGCGAAACCTCTTCCCGCTTAGAGTGGAACCCACATCGGTCAAATCGAAGCAGCGACAGGTGGGACAGAGATAGGTGCAGACCCCACAGCCCAAGCATCGGCGGCTGAGTTCTCGCCAATACTCATCCTCCCAGAGAGAGCCTATCTTCTCCACCACCCCTTCTAGACTCTTCCCCTTCTCTCCCTTTGGCTTCTCACCCTCAGCGCTAGGATCGAAGAGTTCCGGGGAGAGGCCCACCAGTTCCTCCCCCTTCCCTGTCGCCACCTCGACCAAATATCCATCGCCTAGGTCGGTGAGCAGGATATCGACACCCTCGGCGACGAGAGGATCTATCCCCAAAGAGGTGCAGAAGCAGGTTCTTTTGGGAGGGCTCGGGCAGGCCAGTCCCACCAAGATCGTTCTTCTCCGTTTCTCCTGATAGTAGGTATCCTCCAGGTCACCGTTGAAGACCTTGTCCAAGAGAAGCAGGCTGTGAGCATCGCAGGGACGGATGGCGAAGAGCACTCGTTCCCTCTCCAAACCCTCGGCCGGCTCAAGGATAATCGACCCCCTCTCCCTGCGGAAGGCGAAAAGGCACTCCGTTTGAGGCAGGAAGAGATTCTTAGGCGGAACCACCGAGTTAGCGTAACCAAAAACCAACTGCTCACTCGATTTGACCCGTTTGAATTGAACGACACCATCCAGTGAAGGGCCGAAGAGATCATACATTTGCGCTACCCTATTCAGCCACTGGGCTAGATCGGGTTTCTTGATCGCCTTCAATTTGGCTCCTAAGTGACCAGGTCCGGATCATCCACCTGGAAAGTGAGGAGGGGAGGCACCTCCTCGACTCGCATCCCAGCCTGATAATCGAAGAGGCGCCTCACCTCTTTCTCCACCTTCTTATAGAGTTGGCGTAAGGGGATGGCCATGGGGCAGACCCTCTCGCACTCACCACAATCGATGCATCTTCCTACCATATGCCAGGCCCTGATGAGGTGGTATCTCTGGTTGTCGGGCGAGGTGGTGACCTTCTCCAGCCAACGGGGGGCTTTGCTTTCGAAGATACACTCCTGACAGTAACAGGCGTAGCAGATATCTCGACAGGCATAACAGCGGATGCACCGCTCGAACTGGCCCCCCCAGAAAGCCCTCCTCTCCTCCACAGGGAGTCTCTCCAGTTCCTCTACCCCAGCGAACTCCAACTCGCTTCCGCAATCGAGAAGAAGAGGCCCCATCTCGCCCAAGACGAAATCGTATGCGAAAGAGATAGGGTGCTTACAGGAGAAGCACTTTTCGCGCAATAGTCTCTCCTTCTCCACGCGGTGCACCTCTTCCCCCACGGTCACCAGAAAAGCATCGCCACTATCCTCTACCGCCTCCACCCCCTCGAAAGCCTCCTCGAGTTTGGCTAGATCGACCTGCCCCTGGCAGGGCACCCCCATAACGATCACCCTCTCTCGCTGGATCTGGTTCTCTTTCACCAGTTCCACGATGGCCCGGGCATCGCACCCCTTGACCACTAAGCCGACCTTTCCTGCCCCGTCCTTCATCTGATGAAGATACCTGGCTAGGTTGTAGGGACAGAGGGGGTTCCAAACCAACGCTTCAACTTCCTCCTCATTCTCGATGAAACAAGGGGTAGTATGGAGTGGCTCACCTCCCACCGCATAGCCGATGAAATATTCGATGGCTCCCTCTTTTAATAATTTCCGCACTATTTTCCGCAGTTCCTGCTCCATTATCTCTCCATTGGTGGCTGCTTCTGCCTGTTCGGGCCTAGAGCCTTGATCTCTCGCATGATCTCGGTAATGGTCTGGGCGAATTTAGCGCCTTCTGAGGCCGATATCCATCGCAATTGGAACCTCTCTGGCTCGATACCCACGTATTCCAAAAGCCCCTTAAGTAGGAGGGCCCTCCGCTGGGTGTAGTAGTTCCCTTCCGAATAGTGGCAATCGCCGGGGTGACAGCCGAGGATCACCACGCCGTCGAGCCCTCGTGACAGGGCGGCGATGACGAACTCCGGCCTCACTCGGGCGGAACACATCACCCGCACCACCCGAAAGTTAGGAGGCATCTCTAGACGAGAGACCCCCGCCAGATCCGCTCCTGCATAGGAGCACCAGTTGCAGGCGAAGACGAGGATGGTGGGTTCCTTATCAGAGGCCACTTATACCCCCTCCGCTAAGGCTTCGATCATAGTCATTAGTTGCTGATCGCTGAAACCCCTCTGTTGCATAGCCCCGTTATGACAGGCGGCCACGCAACAACCACAACCCTTACACTGAGCGGCGTTCACCCATGCGACCTGGTCCCCCCTTCCAGAACCTTTGAGTTCAACAGCCCCGAAGGGACAGACCCGGAGACAGTTCCCGCAGCCGTTGCATAGACGCTCCTGGGAGAAGGCGGTGATCGCTTCCACCCGCACCACTCCCTCCCTCATAGGGATAGCCGCCTTAGCCGAGGCGGCATAGGCTTGCGAGACACTCTCTGCGATATCAGAGGGGTATCTGGCTGAACCACAAAGGTAGACCCCATCGGTAGCGAACTCTACAGGCCTTAACTTAAGGTGAGCCTCCAAGAAGAACCCCTCGCTCCCTAGGGGGACCTTCAGCATCTTCGATAGCCTCTCGCTATCGCTTTGAGGGACAAGCGGCGTAGTGAGGACGACCATCTGGGCCGGCAGGATAACCTCTCTGCCTATTAAAGCATGGTAGACCTTGACCCCTTCGGCCTGGCACTCCCCCAGGATTTGGGGAGGGTTCGTGGGCTCATACCGAATGAACCTGACCCCCAGTTCCATAGCCCTTCTATAGTATCTCTCCGCCTCCACGCCGGAGGCCATCACATCCTGGTGGAGGATATATATCTTGGCTCTAGGGTTGCCTTCCTTGATAAGGATGGCGTTTTTCATAGCCGTAAGGCAGCAAAAACGACCACAATAGGGTCGATCAGCGACCCTGGCCCCCACGCAGTTGATCATCACCACGCTCTGCCACTCATCTACCCCCTCTTTCAGCCTCCCTTCCAGTTCCAACTGGGTGAGAACGTTGGCCATCGCAGGGTAACCGTACTCACCTACGGGCTTCAGTTCCCTAGCGCCGGTAGCGACGATGATCGTCCCAACTTTGATTTCCTCTTCAACCCTCGTTATTCGGACCTTGAAGTTGCCGATGAAACCCTCGACGCTCTTTACCTCGCTCCCCAGGTAGATGGTGACTAGAGGGTGGTTTTTGACCCCCTCCACCAAGGGTTCGCGGATCTCCTTGGCATCTCTATTGGTAGGAAAGAGTCTATTCACTTCCGAGAGCAAGCCCCCTAGTTCTTCCCGCCGTTCGACCAAATGCACCTTCAGACCTTGGCGGGCTAGGTTGAGGGCTGCCGTCATGCCCGCCACGCCTCCGCCTATCACCAAGGCTTCTGGATATACCTCGCTTTCCAGGTCCTCCTGGGGCTCAAGATAATAAGATTTGGCCACACCCATTTTGATGAGGCTCTTAGCCTTCTCCGTCGCCTCGTCAGGAGCGTGCATATGTATCCAGGAACAATGCTCGCGGATATTGACGAACTCGAAGAGGTAGCGATTGAGGCCCGCCTCCTCACAGGCGTTCCGGAAGAGGCTCTCGTGGGTCCGAGGGGTGCAGGAGGCCACTACCACCCGATTCAGACCGTAGGCCGCGATCTTCTCCTTTATAGAGGAGAGCCCCTCCTCAGAGCAGGCGTAGAGACTCCCTTCGGCATAGACCACGTTGGGGAGAGAGCGGGCGTACTCCACAACTTCAGGGACCCGCACTACCCCCCCGATATTATTGCCACAGTGACAGACGAAGACCCCGATACGCCTTCTAACCATCTCTAGCCACTCGCTCTGGCGCTAATAGTTCGGCAACCCTGGCTACGGCTGCCGAGGCTTGGATGACCGAGTCCGGGATATCTTGAGGGCCTTGGCAGAAGCCGCAAGCGAAGATACCCTCCACGCTCGTATCCAACGGCCGGGAGAGCCTGTCTGGGATATGGACGAACCCCACCTCGTCCAACTCTACCCCCAGTTTGCGAGCGACCTCCCCATGGTTGCGATGGGGAACTAGCGCCTGGCAAAGGATCACTAAATCGACCTCCATCTTCCTTACCTTGCGCTCCTCTCCCTCCTTGAAGACCGTCTCCTCAAACCAAACGATGGGGTGACCATTCTTCTTCGTGACCTTGCCGGGGCGGGCCCGGATATAAGTGACACCATACTCCTCCTTGGCCCTGGTAACGTACTCTTGAAACCTCTTTGCGCTCGCCCTCAGGTCGGTATAGAAGATGAAAGATCTCAAACCTGGGTAATGTTCGCCGGCCAGAATGGCCTCTTTGGTAGCGTGCATACAGCAAACAGTGGAACAGTAAGGGTTATAGTTCACATCCCGGGAGCCAACACACTGGATGAAGGCGATGACCTGGGGAGCCTTCCCGTCGGAGGGACGCTCTAACTTTCCAGAGGTGGGGCCAGAGGCGGAGATGAGCCGCTCGAACTCCAGGCCGGTGATGACGTTTTCTATCTTCCCATACCCGTACTCTTTCAAGGCCGAAACGTCATAAGGATCGAACCCCGTGGCCAAGATGATACCACCCACGCTCAGTTCGACCATCTCCTCTTCTTGCTCAAACTCTATCGCTCCCGCCTGGCAAGCCTCTTCGCAGAGACGGCACCTCCCTTTAAGGAAATAGAGACAGTTTTGGGCGTCGATGGTCATCTTGCGGGGGACGGCCTGGGGGAAGGGGAGGTATATCGCCTTCCTCTT